>JAXDPV010000010.1:0-11080 GCA_034668185.1 Actinomycetota bacterium | reverse complement strand
CCCAGGTACTGCACCTCGACGCCGCCTTCGAGGTCGTGGCGCTCGGCGGTGATCGGCTTGGTCGGGGCCTTGCTGCCGCCCCGGAAGATGCCCCGGTGGAGAAAGGCGGTGTGGGGGACGTCGAGGGCGTTCTCGATGGCGGCGTGCATGGTGCAGTCGAGGTCGTAGTCGAACACGACCTCGACCATGTTGGGTTCGAGTGCCGGAAGCTCGAAGGGGCGTTGCCCGCCGGGGTCGGCGTTGGCCTCGCCCCAGATCCACACGAACCCGTCGCTCTCGTGGGTGGCGAAGTGTTCGGCGGTGCGTGCGCTGGCGTTGGCCTCGCCGGTCAGCAGTCCCGGCACCGCCGCGCACTCGCCGGCCCCGTCGAACCGCCACCCGTGGTAGCCACACTCCAGGTTCCCGTCGGCGTTCACCCGCCCGAGGCTCAGCGGTGCGTTCCGGTGCGGACACCGATCCACCAGCGCCCTCGCCTTCCCGTCGCCATCCCTGAAGAGGACCACCGGCGTGTCCATGAGCGTCGTGCCCACCGGCTTCCTCGCCCCCAGTTCCCCCGACCGGCACGCCGGATACCAAGCCCGCTTCGGGAACGCGACCGAATACCGCCCTTGCTTCTCCGCCTGCCCGTTCCCCACCCCATTGACCCCAGTCACGCCGAACAGTCTGGCAGCCGTCGGTTCACCGAGGCCCTCTGCGGCTGGCTCGCTGTTGACGCTGCATGGCGAGAAAGAACCCTGCCTGTCCAGCAAAGAACACGGTCGCACCAAGAGCGGTGACATCCGCCGTTGCCCCGAACCTGCCGCCCGTACGGATGCCGGTCCAACCCGTCACCAGCGCGAACGCCAGCCACATAACCCACAAACCCCAGCGCTTTTCGGGCTCCGCCCGATAGTTCGGCAACCACTTCATGCTCCGAAACCTAGCGGCCACCAGCTCTCGCGACCCAGCAGGCCGCCGGCACGTTGAGCGGACGATGTTGGCCGTTAGCCGCTCGATCGGTCACTTTTGGCGACCAGAACCGCCCGAGAGGCCAGTTTTGGCGACCAAAAGTGACCGATGGCTAGAGGTCGGCGGTGGCCGACTCCAGCAGGTCGGCGAAGCGTTGCTTGGCTGCCGCACGGCGGGTGGGGACGTGCTCGGTGGGGACGGTGACGGGGGCGTAGCCCTTGAGCACCTGGCGGGCGACGGTTTGCTTGTGGACCTCGTCGGGGCCGTCGTAGATGCGGGCCGAGCGGGCGGCGCGGTACATGCGCTCGAGGGGCAGGTCGGTCGAGAAGCCGAGGGCGCCGTGGACCTGGATGGACCGGTCGATCACGTTGTACAAGACGGAAGCCCCGTAGTACTTGATCATGGCGATCTCGACACGGGAGGCCGACGAGCCCTCCTGGTCCATCTTCCACGCCGCGTACAACGTCATCAGGCGAGCGGCCGTCATCTCCGCCATCGAGTCGGCCACCCAATCCTGGATGTTGCTCTTCTCGGCCAAGTAAGACCCGTGGGTGTAGCGGGACACGGCCCGCTCGCAGAGCATGTCGAAGGCACGCCGGGACTGGCCGAGCCAGCGCATGCAGTGATGGATGCGACCGGGCCCGAGCCGCTTCTGGGCCAACACGAAACCGTCGCCCTCGTTGCCGATCAGGTTCTCGTACGGCACCCGCACGGCTTCGTACAACACCTCGGCGTGCCCGCCGTAGCGACCGAAGACGACGTCGGGATGATCCATGGTCGGCACGTCACGAACGATCGTGACGCCGGGGGTGTCGACGGGCACGATGATCATCGACGAACCCGCGTACGGGTGGACGTCGGGATTCGTCACCGCCATCACGCACAAGAAGTCCGCGACCGAACCGTTCGACGTGAACCACTTGTGGCCGTTGATCACCCACTCGCCGCCGTCCCGCACGGCCCGGGTGGTGAGCAGCTTGGGGTCGGAGCCGGCGGTGTGGGGCTCGGTCATCGAGAACGCCGATCGGTACTTGCCTTCGAGCAAGGGCTCGAGCCATTGCGACCGATGGGCCTCACGCCCCGACAGTTGCATCCCGATGGCGATGAGCTCGGCGTTGCCCGAGTCGGGGGCGTTGTTGCCGAACACGAAAGGAGCGATCGGCGACTGCCCGAGGATCTCGTGCATCAGGCCGAGCTTGACCTGGCCGAAGCCCTGGCCGCCGAGCTCGGGGTCGAGGTGCGCGGCCCACAAACCCTGGTCGCGCACCTGGTCCTGCAGCGGACGGACCGCGGTGAGGAAGGTCTCGTGGGGCAGGTCGAGCGTCTCCAGCGGGAAGATCTCCTCCCGCACGAAGCCGCGCATCCACTCGAGCTTCTCCTCGAACTCGGGCTCGGTCGAGAAGTCCCAGGCCATGGTTTCGGTCTCCCTCGGTCGTTTCTGCGACTCTAAACGAACGATGAAGCCGCTCGACCTCGTCACCGTGGCCGTGTTGCTGTTCTTCGGGTCGAGGATGTTCGTCTCGTTCCGCCACTCGATCACCAGGGACGGCCAGGCGGCGACCGTGCCCATCGTCAAAGGCCTGCGCCCCCGCCACTTCCTGCCCGTGCCCCTCGTGCTGGCCGCGGTCGTGGGCGCGGCCGTCGTCCTCACCCGCATACCGCCGCTGGCCTTCGGTTGGTGGACGGCCATCGGCGGCCAGGGCAACCCCGCCTTCGGCGTCACCGACCGGACCGCGGGCACGCCCCTCGAGATCGTCATCCCGATCGTCTTCGTCCTCATGCTGATCCCCGCGCTCCCGCTCCTCGTCCAGCGGGAGGAGCAGGTCTTCCGCCTGGGCGCCGAGGAATGGCCGTGGCCCAAACGCATCGGGATGGTCGTGCTCTTCGGCCTCGTCCACGCCCTGGTCGGCATCCCCATCGGGGTGGCCATCGCCCTGTCGATCGGTGGCGCCTACTTCATGGCCGCCTACCTCCGCATGTACCGGCGCACCGGCAGCCGGCGGGAGGCGCTGCTCGAGAGCACCCGGCGCCACCTCGCCTACAACGCCACCATCGTCGCCGTGGTCGTGGTCGTCCTCGCCCTCGACGCCGTGCTCCGCCTCGCCGGCGCTGCCTAATGTTCGGCCGGTGACGACACGCCTGATGCTCCTCCGGCCGATGCTCGAAGCCAACTCCGTGCCCGATACGGTCGCCTTCTATGTCGACGTCCTCGGCTTCACCTGCAACGCCTCGATCGACGACGACAATGGCAACCTGGCCTGGGCCAACGTGGGCAAGGACGGCGTCGCCCTCATGTTCACCGGACGCCACACCCACGACGATCCGGAAGACGACCACGACCACCCGGCCGAGCCCGTCATCACCGGTTCGTTGTACTTCAGCGTCGACGACGTCGACGCGCTGGCCGCCGAGCTCGAAGGCAAAGTCGTCCTCGAGTTCGGTCCCACGACGATGGCCCACGGCATGCGGGAGATCGGGTTCGCCGAC
This sequence comes from Actinomycetota bacterium, assembly GCA_034668185.1. GTDB lineage: Bacteria > Actinomycetota > Acidimicrobiia > Acidimicrobiales > CADCTF01 > DATLED01. Next base: position 7,645 of record JAXDPV010000010.1, on the reverse strand, counting down.
CCCAACGGGTACTTCCTCGTCTTCGGGATGCCGACCGGCTGAGGTGACAGCCATCGCCGCCTATCCCGGGCCGACGCCATGATCGAGGTCGACGGCCTGGTCCGGGTCCTCGGCGATGCGAGGGTGCTCGACGGACTGAGCTTCGTGGCCCCGCAAGGGTCGATCACCGGTTTCCTCGGCCCCAACGGCGCCGGCAAGACGACGACCATGCGGGTGTTGTCGACGCTGCTGCGGCCGACGGAGGGCACGGTCAGGATCGAGGGCCACGACGTGGTGAAGGAGCCCCTCGAGGTCAGGCGGGTGATCGGCCTCGTGACCGAAGAGCCGAGCCTGCTCGACCGCCTGACCGTGAGGGAGCAACTCGTGTTCAACGCCAAGGCCTACGACCTGGCGACGAACACCACCGCCGAACGCATCGAGCTGCTGGTCGACCTCCTCGGCCTCCACGACGGCATCGATAAGCGGGCCGGCGCGCTCTCCAAAGGGAACCGCCAGAAGGCGGCCCTGGCCCGGGCCCTCGTCCACGATCCGCCGGTGCTGCTGCTCGACGAGCCCACCGCGAACCTCGACATCGTCGCCCAAGCGGGTATGCAGGAGCTCCTCCAACGGCCCGACGTCGTCGGCGGCAAGACGGTCTTCCTCTCGACCCACGTCCTCGACGAAGCCGAGCGCCTGTGCCAACGGGTCGTCGGCATCGTCGGCGGCCGCACCGTGGCCGAGGGCACGCCGGCCGAGATCGTCGAACGCACCGGCGCGGCGACGTTCAGGGACGCCTTCCTCGCCCTCGTCGCCGAGACGGCCATGGCGCCACCGCCGTCGCCGTGAGCGCGAGACACGTCCGCCTCGTCATCGAGCGGGAGGCCCTCGACTACCGGCGCCAGAAGCGGGTGTGGCGCCGGCTCTTCCTCCAACCGTTGCTGTTCATCGCCGTGCTCTCGGTGCCGGTACTGCTCGTCCAGCAAGCCCAGTCGCGCGAGCAGGACCGTGAGGTCACGGTGGCGGTGCAGGGCGACGCCATCGACGTGCCCGGACTGGTCGACGCCCTCACCAAGCCGCCGCTGCACTACCGGCCGTCGACCGACGCCGCCCGGGACGTCGTGGGCTCGGCCGCCGAGGTCGGCCTCGTCCTCGCGCCCTCCACCAAGGCCGCCGTCGAACGAGGCACGCCCGTACCCGTACAACTGCTGACGCTGCCGACCGAGACCGGCAGCCGGCTCGGCGGGGGCACCGTCGCCCAACGCCTGGCCGAGCTGCGCGCCGCCACCGTGAACGCGGCCACGGCCGCACGCGGCCTCCCGCCCTCGGTCGCCAACCCGATCTCGCTCACCCCGAAGGACCTGGCCACGACCACCGCCACTGGCACCCGCTTCGGCCTGGCCCAAGGCCTGCCGGCGCTGCTGGTGATCCAGCTCTTCGGCCTCATGAGCAACGCCGAGGAACGCATCGCCGGGGCCAAGGATCGCCGGGTGCTCGAACCGCTGCTGGTGCTGCCGTTCCGCCGGCGGGACATCGTCCTCGGCATCGGCGGGGCCAGCCTCGGCATCGGCTTCCTCGCCGCCGCCCTGGTGTTCGTGCCCCTCGCCCTCGGGCTGGCCACCTTCGTCGGCTCGGTGGCCAAGACCGTCGGCGGCTCGTTCGACGTCGTCTCGGCCATCCTCGTCGGCGCCATCCTGCTTGGCACCTTCTTCACCAGCTTCGGCCTCTACGCCGGGGCCAGGGCCCACTCCGGCGGCGAAGGATCGACGTTCGTGACCGTGGCCCAGGTCGCGGTGTTCGCCGTCGTGGCCTCGACGCCGTTCCTCTCGGAGCTGGCGGCCAAGGGACCGATCCTGGCCGCGCCCGTCATCGGGCCGATGCTGTTGATCCGCGAGGGGGCGGCGTCAGGACTCGACACGACCCAACTGGTGACCGCGATCGCCGGCGCCCTCGTCGTCGCCCGCCTGCTCGTCGACCGGGCCACCCGGCTCGTCGGCGCCGAAGTGTCGGTGTTGCGGGCGTCGAAGTGAAGACGATGATGCGGCCGCGCGTCGTCGCCCTCGTCGCCAGGCGCGACCTCCTCGACCTGCGGCGCCAGCGGGGCGTGTGGGTCACGCTGCTGCTGCTGCCGTTCGTCAACGTGACCTTCCTCCTGCTGCTGCCCGGCTTCCTCACCCATCGCGAGCAGGCGTCACTCGAACGCACCACCTACCGGGTCGCGGTCCAAGGCGCCACGACCGACGACATCGCCGTCGCCGGCCTCGCCCTCTCCCCCGACCGGGGCCGCTTCCTCCTGCTGCCCACCCCCGATGCCCGCCGGGCCGTGCTCACCAAGCAGGCCGACGTCGGCCTCCGGGTCGAGCAGGCCGACGGCCAACTCAAGGGTGAGGTGTTCGTGCTCTCCACCCGCACCCGGTCGCGCGCCGCGTTCGGGGCCGCGACCTCGGCCATCGAGGCCTTCGGGATCGAGGTGGCCACCCAACGGCTGGCCGCCAACGGCCTGCCCCCGGCGGCGGCCCGGCCGCTGGCGATCGAGCCCGTCGACCTCACCACCTCAGGCCGGGGCCAGCGGCTGGCGCTGTCGACGATCCTGCCGTTGGTGGTACTGCTGCCGTTGACCGGCGCCGTCGGCATCGCCGCCCAGCGCATCAGCGGGTCGAAGGACCAGCGGGTGTTCGAGCCCCTGCTGGTGTTGCCGTTCACCCGGCGGGAGGTGTTGTTGGGCAAGGCGGTGTCTGGCCTCGCCCTCGGGTCGATCACCCTGCCGGCGGTGGCCGGGCCGCTGCTGCTCGGGCGGGTGGTGCCGATCAGCCGGGCCGGCACCTCGATCTCGCTCCCCCTGGCCGAGACCGTCGGCGTGGTCGCGGTCGCGGTCGTCCTGCTGGTGCTCCTCGTCTCGCTCGGCGTGATGGTCGGCTCGGCGGCCCGCACCAGCGCCGAGCTCGGCTCGGTCCTGCAGATGGCCACGCTGCCGATCTTCCTGCTCGGGCTCTTCCTCCAATTCCGCACCGGGATCGTGAGCCGGCCGGCGGTGCTCGTGCTCCCGTTCTTCGGCCTGCTGCTGATCGTGCGCGACATCGCCGTCGGCGCGCTCACGTTCTCGCACGCGCTGATCGCCGGCGCCGCCACCGCGGTATGGGCCACCCTGCTGCTCGTCGCCGGCAGCCGCTTCGTCGAGAGCGAACGCTCGGTGCTGCGCTCGACGAACTAGCGGAAGTCGCGGGAACGGGTCAACGCATCCACCCGCATCGGCAGGGCGGTGATCTTCTCGGCGATGACGTTGGTGACGCCGTCGACCTTCTCCAGCCGGCCCCGCACGAGCATGGCCGGGGCCGAGCGGGCGACCTTGCGGTAGCGGGCCCACGCCCCCTTCGAGCAGACGACGTTGATCAACCCGGTCTCGTCCTCGAGGTTGACGAAGGTGGTGCCGCCGGCGGTCGCGGGCCGCTGCCGGTGGGTGACGACGCCGCCCACCAACACCCGCACGCCGTCGTCGAGCGAACGCAGGCCCAAGGCCGTCACGACCCCGAGCTCGTCGAGTTGGGGCCGGAGCAGCTCGGTGGGGAAGAGGCCGGTGGTCACGCCGGTGGCCCACAGGTCGGCGACGGTGAGGTCGACGTCGCTCATGCCCGGCAACGTGGGGGCGTCGGCGCCGAGGACGAGGCCGGGCAGCCGGCTCGGCTTCGACTGCGCGACCGCGCCCGCGGCCCACAACGCCGAGCGCCGGTCGACCCCGAGTCCGCCGAACGCACCGGCCGTGGCCAACGCCTCGACCTGAGGCTCCTTGAGCGAAGCCGTCCGCACGACCGACTCCATCGACGGATGGGGCCGACCGCCCTCGATCAGCGAAGCGACCTCGTCGCCGATCCCCCGCACCGACGAGACGCCGAGGCGCACGGTCGACCCGCCGTCCTCCAACGTCGCCTTGGCCCCACCGAGGTTGACGTCGGGCCCGAGCACGGTGACGCCGTGGCGCCGGGCGTCGGCCACCAACGACTGCGGCGAATAGAACCCCATCGGCTGGGCGTTGAGCAGCGCGGCGCAGAACGCCCCCGGGTAGTGCAGCTTGATCCACGCCGAGGCATAGACGAGGTAGGCGAACGACACCGAGTGACTCTCGGGGAAACCGAAGTTGGCGAAGGCGGCCATCTTCTCGAAGATGCGGTCGGCGACGTCGCCGGTGATGCCGCGCTCGGCCATGCCGGCGTAGAAGCGGGCCCGCAGCCGCTCCATCCGCTCGACCGACCGCTTCGACCCCATGGCCTGGCGCAGTTGGTCGGCCTCGCCGGCGGTGAACCCGGCCACGTCCACGGCCATCTGCATGAGCTGCTCCTGGAACAGCGGCACGCCGAGCGTCTTCTTCAACGACCGTTCGAGCAACGGATGCAAGTAGGTCGGCTCCTCGAGCCCGTTGCGCCGGCGGATGTACGGGTGTACCGAACCGCCCTGGATCGGCCCTGGCCTGATCAACGCCACCTCGACCACGAGGTCGTAGAACGTGCGCGGCTTGAGCCGCGGCAGCGTCGCCATCTGGGCCCGCGACTCGACCTGGAACACGCCCACCGAATCGGCCTCGCACAACATGTCGTAGACCGCGGGCTCCTCGGCCGGGATGGTGGCCAGCGAGAGCTCGACGCCGTGGTGCTCGGCCACGAAGTCGACGGCGTAGTGCAGCGCGCTCAACATGCCGAGCCCCAACAGATCGAACTTCACCAGGCCGACGGCAGCGCAGTCGTCCTTGTCCCACTGCAGGACGGTGCGGCCGTCCATGCGACCCCACTCGACGGGCACGACCTCGGACACCGGCCGGTCGCAGATCACCATGCCGCCCGAGTGGATGCCGAGGTGGCGGGGGAAGTCCTGCACCGCCTCGGCCAGGTCGAGGACGGGCGCGGGGATGTCGTGGTCGGGCTGGGCCGCGGTCGCCGACAACGGGCCCCACGGGTCGGCCTGCTTCGACCATGCGTCCTGCTGGCCCGTGGCGAAGCCGAGGGCCTTGGCCATGTCGCGGATCGCCGAGCGGGCCCGGTAGGTGATGACGTTGGCGACCTGGGCGGCGTTGGTGCGGCCGTACTTCTCGAAGACGTACTGGATGACCTCCTCACGCCGGTCGCTCTCGATGTCGAGGTCGATGTCGGGGGCGCCGTCGCGCTCGGGCGCGAGGAAGCGTTCGAACAGCAGCCCGAACTTCACTGCGTCCATGTTGGTGATGCGCAGCGCGTAACAGACGGCCGAGTTCACCGCCGAGCCCCGGCCTTGACAGTAGATGTCGGCCCGCTCGCAGAACTGCACGATGTCGTGGACGATCAGGAAGTAGCCGGGGAAGCCGAGCTGCTCGACGAGCGCCAGCTCGTGGTCGATCTGCCGGTACGCACCCGGGATGCGTTCGGCCGAGCGGGGGCCGTAACGCACGAGCGCGCCTTCCTCGGTGAGGTGGCGAAGCCACGTCATCTCGGTGTGGCCGGCGGGCACCGGCCAGTCGGGCAGCTTGGGCGCGACCAGGCGGAGGTCGAAGGCGCAGGCCTTGGCGAACTCCGCGGCCCGCTCGACGACCCCCGGGTAACGGGCGAAGCGGTGGGCCTGCTCGGCGCCGGAACGGAGGTGGGCGGTGCCGCCCGCGGGCAACCAGCCCTCGATGTCGTCGAGGCTGCGCCTGGCCCGCACCGCGGCCAGCGCGGTGGCCAGCGGGCGCCGGCCGGGCACCGAGTAGTGGACGTTGTTGGTGGCCACCACCTCGACGCCCTGGCGCAAGGCCAGGCCGGCGAGGGCGTCGTTGCGGACGCTGTCGAGGGGGTCGCCGTGGTCCCACAGCTCGACGGCCACGTGCTCGGGCCCGAAGAGCTCGACCAGGCGGGTCAGTTCACGGGCCGCCGCGCCCGGGCCCTCGTCGACCAGGGCCGCGGGCACCGTCCCTTTGCGGCAACCGGTGAGGACGAGCCATTGGCCGGCGGCGGCCTCGGCCAGCTCGACCAGGTCGTATTCGGGCTTGCCCTTCTCCTTCCCCCGGAGTTGGCCGGCGCTGATGGCCCGGCACAGGCGGGCGTAGCCGTCGGGGTTGCGGGCGAGGACGAGGAGGTGGCGGCCCTCGGGGTCGGCGGCGCCGTTCTGGGGCCTGGTCAGGCCGAGGCTGAGCTCGGCGCCGAAGACGGTTGGCAGGCCGACGGCGGCCGCGGCTTCGGCGAAGCGGACCACGCCGTACATGCCGTCGTGGTCGGTGAGGGCCAGGGCCTCGAGGCCGAGGCGGTCGGCTTCCTCGACCAGCTCCTCGGGGTGGCTGGCGCCGTCGAGGAAGCTGAAGTTGGAGTGGGCGTGGAGCTCGGCGTACCGGCGGGTGGGCGGCTTCGATTTCGGCGACGGCGACGGCGACGGGGCGTAGGCCTGGCGCTTGCGCGACCACGCCGGGCTGTCGCCGCCGTTGGCCCCGGCGGGGACGTTGGACGGCCGCCCGTCGGAGAGGCGGCGGTGAAGCTCTGACCACGGGACCGCCGGATTGTCGAAGCCCATGCTACGAAAAGATATCGAACATACGTTCGCTTGGCCAACCCCTTGGTGGGGACGAACGGGCAATGGGTACGAAGCTCCTCGTGGGCGCTTCCGAGACCGCCGCCATCCTGGCGTTGACCATCGGACCCACGTTGCTGCTCCTCCTCCTGGCCGTGCTGTTGCCCCACCACCTGCCGTCGTTCGACGACGACCCCCGGCCGGTGCGGTTGCCTTCCCGGTTGCTGTTCGCCGGCCGCAGCGAACGGGCCGCCATCGTCCTCGACTGCCTGACGATCCCCGAGGGCTCGCCCTTCACCCTCGAGCTGCGGGTGCCCGACACCTCGTGGTTCGGCGAGCGGGTCGAGCACCTGCTGGAGGAGTGGGCCGACGAGAGCCGCGAGCTCACCCTCGAGCTGCGCAACGACCACGGCAAGGTGCGGACGATGATCAGCAACGGCAGCTCGGCCGTACACCTGGAGCTGGCCGGGGCCGCCGGCCTCGCCCTTCCCGCCTGAGCGCCGCGCCCCGTCGCCTCAGTCGTAGGTGGCCTCGATCCACCACCGTTTTCCCTCGACGGCGGCGAGGTGGGCGCGGCCGTCGGAGGTGAGGAGTTGGAATCGGGCCCGGCGTCGGCGGGCGGGCGGGTCCCACCAGCGTTCGTCGACCGGCCACGGCCCGGCCCAACCCGCGAGCTCGACCCACGGGCCGCCGTCGATCGACAGCTTGCCTGGCTCGGCGGTGCAACGGCCCCGGCCGGTGACGAGCACGTCGTCGTTCCCGGCGTCGGTGACCTGGGCCGGGACGGGCGGCGCGTGCACGATCGCCGGCGCCGGCTTCGGGACCATCCCCGGCCACGGCGGGTCGACCGCCGGTGGGGGCTCGCGGGCGTCACCCCACGGGACGAACGTCGCCTGCTCGGCCGGCGAGCGGCCGCCGTGGACGACGGCGGTGACCACGGCCTCGGGGCGGCCCAGCATCCCCTGCACCCGGGCGAGGGCGCGGCCGGCCCGTTCGTCGAGGAGGGTGGTGCCGCCCCAGAACCCGAGTTGACGGCCGGTGTCGGGGCGGACCTCGTCGGGGGTGAGGCGCACGAGGACGATGCCGGACGTCGGGCGCTGGGCCCACGTGGGCGCGTTGAGCCAACCGTCGAGCTGCCACCTGACCCGCTCGGCGATGGCGACCGAGG
>JAXDPV010000009.1:0-6083 GCA_034668185.1 Actinomycetota bacterium | reverse complement strand
AGCGGCGGGCGTTCGTCGCCGAGATCGAGCCGTTGCGCACCATCCCCGATTCCGTGCGCCCGCTGTTGCCGGCCATCGCCGCCGCCAGCGATGCGCCCCTCGACGGGCTGCGGTCGGCGGTGTCGCTGATCGCCTCGGCCAGCGGCTTCGAGCCCAACATCGACATCGACCGCGAGACGTTGCGGGCCAACGCCATGCAGATCGCGGCGGTGGTGCCGACCGTCCTCACCGCGCTGCACCGCATCCGCCAGGGCCAGCAGCCGGTCGAGCCCCACCCCACCCTCGGTTACGCGGCCAACTACCTCTACATGATGACGGGGGAGGAGGCCGAGCCCAGCGTGGCCCGGGCCATCGAGCAGTACCTGATCTCGACCATCGACCACGGGTTCAACGCCTCGACGTTCACCGCCCGGGTGGTGGCCTCGACGGGCGCCGACCTGGGCGCGTGTGTGACCGCGGCCATCGGCGCGCTGTCAGGCCCGTGGCACGGGGGCGCGCCCAGCCGTGCCCTCGACACGTTGGACGAGATCGGCACGCCCGACAACGTCGACGACTGGGTGCGGCCCCGCATCGAGGCCGGCGAGAAGATCATGGGCTTCGGCCACCCCGTGTACCGCACCGACGACCCCCGCTCGCTGATGCTGCGGGGCATCGCCGAGTCCATTGGCGGCGACATCGTCGACTTCGCCAAGCAGGTGGAGAAGCGCATCGTCGAGATCCTCAACGAGGTCAAGCCGGGGCGGGCCATCTACACCAACGTCGAGTTCTACGCCGGCGTGGTGATGGAGCTGTCGGGCCTGCCGCGCGACATGTTCACGCCGACGTTCGCTTCGAGCCGGGTGGTGGGTTGGTGCGCCAACATCCTCGAGCAGGCGGCCCACAACAAGATCATCCGGCCCTCGGCCCGCTACGTCGGCCCCCCGCCGCCGCAGCCGGTGCCGCCGGCCTGAGCCCTTGCCCGTCTCCGTAACCGAAGTCCACGAGGTCGACCTCGACGTCGTCAGCGCGTTCGCCCGGCTCGTGCCCCAGTTGTCGACCAGCGCGCCCCCGCCTTCCGCCGACGAGCTGGCCGAGATCGTGGCCTCGCCGTCGACGACCGTCTTCGTGGCCCGCGACGAAGGCGGAGTGATCGTGGGCGCGCTGACGTTGGTGGTGTTCCGCATCCCCACCGGTATGCGGGCCATCGTCGAGGACGTCGTCGTCGACGCCTCGGTGCGGGGCCGGGGCCTGCGCACCGGCGAAGCATTGACCTCGGCCGCGCTGGCCAAGGCGCGCGACGCCGGTTGTCGCACCGTCGACCTCACGTCCCGCCCGTCGCGGGAAGACGCCAACCGCCTCTACCTGCGCCTCGGATTCGAGCCGCGTTCTACCAATGTCTTCCGATTCGATCTTTCCCGCGTGACCTAGACGTTTTGTCCTACACCGGCGGTCCGTTTTGTCGATAATTGACGCGTGGCGGTCGCGGTCGACACGGGTAGACGAGACAGTTTGGAGGCGTGGCTCCGGCGTACGTTCCGGGTCCTGCTGAGCGCGGGCGTCCTGCTGTTGGTCACGTCGATGACCGGCGGGGCCGTGCTCATCTGGAAGATCATCCCGAAGGGCACCCGCTACAACGACATCGTCCGTGAGGTCAGGCTGACCCACGAGGCCATGCTCGACCAGGAGACCGGGCTGCGGGGTTACCTCGCCACCGGCAACGCCAAGTTCCTCGAGCCCTACATCCGCGGCCGGACGCAGTTGGCCGAGAGCGAACGCCGGCTCACCGCCCTCGTGCTCGGCGACGCCGCCCTCTCGGAGGGCTACCTTCGCCTGCGGTTGCGGGAGCAGGCGTGGGTCGACGAATGGGCCACGCCCGCGGCCAAGGGTTGGTACGGCGGCGACCTCATCGGGTTCCTCGACCAGGGCAAGGGCCTCTTCGACCTCTACCGGGGGGCCGAGGTGCCGCTGCTGGCCGCGGCCACGGTCAAGCGCGACGCCGCCGTGCAAGCCGAGACGGGATCGGTCACGGCGGTGATCGCCCTCGAGCTGGCCGTGTGCATCGGGTCGCTCGTCCTCGTGCTGCGGGCCGAGCGGCGGTTGCGGGTCGACGTGGTCGCGCCGGTGGCCGTCCTCACCGAGACCATCGACCGGGTGCGGAAAGGCGACCTCTCAATGGCGCCGATGGTGCAGGGCCCGACCGAGCTGCGCCGGCTCGGCGAGGGGTTGGCCGACATGACGACGTCGCTGGCGCGACAGCACGCGGTGGCAGGGGCCGAAACCGAGCGGGCCGAGCAACAGGCCGAGCGGCTGTCGATGATCCTCGGCCTGGCCCGCCGGATCGGGGGCAACCTCAGCCTGCGGTACGTGTCGGAGGCGGTGGTCGATGCCGCCCGTGAGGTGGCCCAGGCCGACGAGGTCTGCCTGTGGCTGGTCGACGACAACGGCACCACCATGACCGCCATCCGGTGCGCGCCGGCCCGGCCGACGTCGGCCGCGGGTTCTGAGGAGGTCGGCGAGGGCGAGGTCGGGGGCGCGGCCGGCGACGGTCGGGTGCGGCGGGTCGAGCACGCCGACGGGCGGGCGCCCGACCTGATGGTGCCGATGGTCGTGGGGGCGCGTGTCGTGGGCGTGCTCGAGGTCAACGGCATGTTCGCCGAGGACGTCGACGCCGTGGTCGAGACGTTGGCGGCCCACGCGGCCGCGGCCATCGAGGCCGCCCGGTTGCATCGCCATGCCGAGGAGCTGAGCGAGACGGATGCGCTCACCCGGTTGCGCAACCGCCGCCGCCTGGAGCGCGACCTGGCCCGCGAGCTCGACCGCAGCCACCGTTACCAGCGGCCGCTCGGCCTGCTGATGATCGACCTCGACCATTTCAAACGGTTGAACGACACCTTCGGCCACCAGTTCGGCGACGAGGTCCTGCAGCAGGTGGCGTCGTTGCTGGAGTCGACGGTGCGGGCGTCCGACGCGGTATACCGGTACGGCGGCGAGGAGTTGGTGGTGGTGGCGTCCGAGAGCGACGCCGCGGCCACCGCGGCGTTGGCCGAACGCTTGCGGCTCGCCATCGAGCGGGCGTTCGCCGACCGGCCCGAGCTGGCCCGGGTGACGATGTCGGTGGGCGTGGCCCTGGCGCCGGACGACGGTGCCACCAGCGAGGAGCTCGTCGGCGTGGCCGACCGCCGGCTCTACGAAGCCAAGGCCGCCGGGCGCAACCTGGTGCGCGACGGCCGCTCGGTCACGCCCGTCGTCTGATCGCCTCGAGGTAGGCCTGGCCCCTCGGGCTCAAGCGGTAGCCGACGTCGAGGCTGATCGTGAGGCCGAGGTTCTTGAGCTTGCGGACGTCGAGCTTGAACGGCTGCATCTCCCTGCCGACTTCGTTCGCCAGGTCGCCGGCCCTGACCGCGGGCTTGGCTTCGACGAGCTCGAGGGTTTGCCGTGTCCACGGGTTGGCGCGGTCGAGTCGCGCCAGCCGGCGGGTGATCTCGGCGACGTCGTCGTCGGTGATGGCGTCGTCGCTGGCCAGTTGCTCGCGTGGATCGGGGCCGTCGTAGCGGTGAAACTCGATGCGGTAGGTCGGCAGGGTGTCGTCGCCCCGCAGGTCTTGTCGTAGCGCCGCCGCCGATGGGTAGCCCGACCGTTGCGCGTCCTCGTGGGTGATCGTGTTCGGGTCGACGACGTCGATGGCGTCGATGTCGAGAAAGCCGGCCGGCGAGCGGTAGCGCTTACCCGCCACGACCTGGCGCGCCTTCCACCGGCGGAACGTGACCGTCACCGACCCGTCGATGAGCCCGGCCCAGAACCGTTTCTCGAACAGCACGGCCCCCGACGGTACCGGCCCCTGGTCGTAGCCCCCACCGCCCCGCTGTCGGCCAATCGCGCCCGGCATGGCACGCGTTCGTGGCCGAAAGCGAATGGCGGCGGTGGTCAGGTGGTTGGTATCGGGGTGGTGTGGGGTTCGACGGTGGTGAGGTCGACGACCGAGTCGTCGCCGCCGAACTCGTTGGGGACGTAGTCGTCGGCGGCCCAGTCGTTGGCCCAGTGCTTGCCGTCGAGCAGGTAGCGGAAGCGGTACGAGCGCCCCGGCTCCAACGCGATGCGGGCGACGAACTCGCCGTCCTCCCGGGTCATGGGGTGGGCGGTCGCCGACCAGTCGTTGAAGTCGCCGACCACAGACACGTGCTCCGCCTGGGAAATGTCCTGAAGGCGGAACGTTCTCACGATCCTGCCGCCGCTCATGGCTGCTCCTGGCTACGGGTGCGGTGCGGGCGGCTCACTGCGGAACCGGGGACGGAGTTACCCACCCGCATTCCGGCCAAAACGTCACCGCAATAGGGATATGCTGGCCCTCACGACGACCGTCAAGACACGGCGGGAGTCGACTTTCGTCTGCGTTCATAGCGCCGGCACCGAGCGGTCCGGCCTGGACTGCAGATCGGGGCACCCCATGGCGCCCGCAGACGACGGACCAGGGCTCGCCCTCGTTCTGCTCCAGATGGGCGGCCTGCTCCTCAGCGACCTCACCGTCGACACCGTCCTGGAGCTGGCGACCGAGATCACCGAACGAACGGTGCGCTCGGCCTCGGCGGTGAGCCTGACCCTGGTGAGGGAGGACGGCGCCCAGACGCCGAACGCCAGCGAACCCGTGGCCCGCGACCTCGACGAGGTCCAGTACAAGGAGGACGAGGGGCCGTGCCTCGAGGCCTATGCCGAGCGCGCTGTCGTCAACGTCTCGCTCGCCGACGACCGCTCGCAACGGTGGCCGGCGTTCCGCGACGCGGCCGAGGCCCACGGCATCCGGAGCATCCTGTCGGTGCCGTTGGTCGCCGGCGACCGAGCCTTCGGGGCCCTGAACGTGTACTCCCGGGAGCCGGCCGCCTTCGACGGGATCGAGGTCGCGACCGCCAGCCTCCTGGCCGCGCAGGCCGCCGCGGTGCTGGCCAACGCCGTCGCCTTCGCCGATGCCAGCGCCCTCAACGCCCAGCTCCGCGACGCGTTGGAATCGCGTGACCTGATCGGCCAGGCCAAGGGCATCTTGATGGAGCGGGAGTCGTGCGACGCCGAGGCCGCGTTCACGATCCTCCGCCGGGCCTCGCAGCGCACCAACCGCAAGCTCCGTGAGGTGGCCGCCGAGCTGGTGGCCACCGTCGTCGAACGCCCCGTCGGATGACGGCGACGGTCTCGGAGATCCTCCAGGCAGGGCGGCGGCAGGCCGGTGTGACCAGCCAAGAGCTCTGGATCCGGTACTACGCCATCGGCGGGGGCTCGTCCCCGGAGACGATCGACGCCTACCTCGACGGCTCGGTCGTCCCCCGCCCCGCCGACTACGACGTGGTGGCCCAGGCCCTGAACGACGCCTTCGTCGGCGAAGACGCCGACCACCCGATTCCCTACGCCGAGGACATCGGCCTCTGACCTGTTTGCAGTCGGCAACGTCCGTAGCCCAAGATGCAACCAGCACGGAGGCGGCCGAGCAGTGAGCTGCCACATCGGTACGACAAGCAAAGGGCAGCCGCGCCAGTGGAAGTGAAAACCGTCATCGACGGTCCTGAAGCCCTCGTCCAGGTTGCGGGCGAGATCGACGCATCCACCGCCCCGACGTTGGGCGAGGCCCTCGAGGCCGCCATCGACCAGGACATGCGCACGGTCGTGGTCGATGCCGCCGGCATCACCTTCATCGACTCGTCGGGGCTGAGCGTGCTCGTCGCCGCCCACAAGCGGCTGAAGGCGGGCGGCGGCGAACTGGTGGTGGCGTCGGCGTCGGCGCCGGTGCGCCGCCTCCTCGGGATCTCCGGCCTCGACCGGGTCCTGACGGTGCGCGACTAGCCGTTCTTCGGCAGGTCCTTGAAGGCCGCGGTCTTGTCGTTGTTCGGCTCCTTGGGGAGACCGAGCACGCGCTCGCCGATGATGTTGTGCTGGATCTCGTCGGTGCCGCCGTAGATCGAGGGCCCGGGCGAGTAGAGGGCGAGCGAGGTGACGCCGGCGATGAACGGGTTGCCGGTCGCCTTGTCGAGGGCCTCGCGCTGCTCGTTGGTGTAGGCGTGGAGCGTGCCGTAGGGGCCGATGATGCGCAGGCCGGTCTCACGGGACAGGCGCAGGATGCGGCT
>JAXDPV010000008.1:0-17962 GCA_034668185.1 Actinomycetota bacterium | reverse complement strand
ACTCGTCCGACTGGATCAGCACGAGCGCGGCCTTGGCTTCCCCGTCGAGGCGGGGGATGGCCCACGTGTGGGGGTCGGCCTCCTTGAGCTGGTACGCCGACCGGTGTACGGCGAACTCGCGGAACTCCTCCACGGGTCCACGCTCGGCCATGTACCCCGACAACGACGGCCCGGTGCCGCTCTGCAGGATGCGGTGGAGCTCGGCCTCGACGTCGGCGCCGGCGTGGGCCACCGGGGGGCCGACGTCGACGAGCACGGCGTCGAGGAAGCACGTCTCGAGGCGCGAGCGGAACTCAAGCAACGACGGCTCCCACTCCCACTCGGGGTCGACGCCGGCGAGCCCGCGGTAGTGCAACTCGTAGCAGCAGTAGAGCGCGAGGTGGAGGTCGTCGTCGGTGAGCGGGTCGTCGACGTGGATCGCCGGCGGCGACGGCAGCCGGTGCGGGCGCCACCGCAATCGCTCGAGGAGGTGGGCGGAGAGCGGGCCCCGGGGTTCGGGGAGGTGGAGCGCCGGCCGCCGCCCGGCGCGGGTCATGCGATCCGGCCCTCGCCCTTCACGTCGGCCCCCCGCTCGACGGCCTCCTTGTTGGCCTTGGCCACTTCGGGGTCGACGTCGTTGCCCTCGGCGGCGGCGGCCTCGTCGGCTGTCGGCTCGGGCCCGGCATCGGCCGGCATGGTGGCTTCACGGCGTTCGGCCTCGCGGGTGGCCTTGGTCACGCGGGCGGAATCCGCCGCCGCGGTCGTGTCCTGATCGGTCATGGCTGGCCTTTACCCGACGACGGTGTTCGACACACGTTCAGCCACGGCCGCGTGGCGGCACACCCGGATGATCGTGCGCCCGTCTTCGACCCGGGAGCTCACCTCGTCGGCCAGCTCGCGCACGAGAAAGAGGCCGCGGCCCTGCTCGGCTTCGGGGTCGGGGAGCTCGTCGCCGATCGGTTCGGGCGTGAGCAGCGAGCCGCCGTCGTCGGTGACCTCGACGTAGACCGCGCCTTCCTCGGTCCAGGCTTCGAGGGTGACCGAGCCGGGCTCGCCGCTGGCGTGGCGGACGGCGTTGGAGCACAGCTCCGACGCGATCAGGAGGAGGGCGTCGAGGGCCTCGTCGTCGACGGGCACCCGGACGAGCCAGTCGCGCATCAGGTGGCGGGCCACGGGCACGGCCGCGGACTGGGGTGAGAAGCGGTGGGCGAAGCGGGCCAGCGCGTGGCTCGACACGTCGGTGGCCGGTGCCCGTCGCCTGAGCACGAGCGCGACCGAATCGTCGTGGCGGGCGGCGTCGGCGAGCTGGCGCTCGACCAGCGCGCGAGCGAGCGAAGTGGCCGGGTAGGTGGCCGTGGCCGAAGCCGCCGCGGCCAGGTCTTCGAGCCCCTTGAGGATGTCCTTGGTCGCCTCGATGAGGCCGTCGGTGTAGAGGATGAGGGTGTCCGACCGTTCGAGGTCGAGGGTGACGATCTCGTGCGAGCCCGCGCCCGGCCAACCGATGGGGATCCCCGGGGCCGCGATTTCCCTGACGCGCCCGTCGACGCTGACGACGAGCGCGGGCGGATGGCCGGCGCCCGCGAGGGACAGGCGCCCGGTCTCGGGGTCGTAGTGGACGACGAGGAGGGTGGCCACCAGCTCGGGGTTCTGGGCGGTGACGAGCACGTCGGCCCGGGCGACGATGTCCTTCAGCGGGCAGCCCTCGACGGCCAGCAGGCGGAGGGCGTGGGTGACGGCCAGGGCGTGCTTGGTGGCCTCGACGCCCTTGCCCATGACGTCGACGATGGCCAGGTGGAGCTGGCCGTCGGGCAGCATCACCCAGTCGTAGAGGTCGCCACCGGTGGGCGCGCTCGGGTCGGCGGCCACGTAGTGCACGCCCAGCTCGGTGAAGGGGACGATGGGCGCCGGCGGGCGCACCGCCTCCTGCAGCGCGTGCACCACTTCCTTGCCCCGGGCCTCGACCTCGGCCATGCGGGCGAGGGTGGCCGAGTTGTCGAGGGCGACGCCGAGGTGGGCGGCCAGGGCCATGAGCCCTTCGACCATCTCCCCGTCGAAGTCGACGGGTTCGCTCGATCCCGCGAGGATCGCTCCCTGGGCCAGGCCGTCCCTCGACATCACCGGCGCGACCAGCAGGCCCGCGAGTGGCAGCGAGCCCCGGATGCGATCACGCGCCGGCAACGCGCCCTCGGCGGTGGCGATGTCGAACACTGCGATGGGGTTGCCGGCGTCGAGGTCGGCCCGGAGGAGGGCCGAGGTGCGGGGGTCGCCGAGGCGGGAGAAGTCGACGGCGGAGTCGGCCGTCGTCCAGGTGGGCGAGCCGTGGCGGGGGAGGAGGCAGATGGCGGCGTGGTCGAGCCCGGTCAGCTCTTCCGCCGCGTTGGCCGCCCAGGCGATGACGGCGTCGTGATCCCGTTCGCCATGGAGGGCGCGTGCCGCCTGGGCCAACACCAGCAGGCGGTCGGCGGTGCTGGTTTCCGGGGACGACGGCTCGGCCATGACGGCGGGAAGGCTAAGTGGTTTCGCGGAGTTCGTCCTCGCGGCTCGCGGGCACGGGCAGCGCCCCTTCGAGACGGTCGCCTTCGTCCACCTCGATGTCGTCGGTCAGCGACTCGCGGTCGATGACGTCGGAGGCGGGGTCGACGGGGTCGGCCTGCTCCTGCAGGTCGGCAGGATCGGCTTCGGGGACGGCGTCGTTGGCCACGTTGTGGGCTCTACCCCGTGCGACAGGTGTTCAACGCCGGGGCCGGCGGTAGAGGCGCAGGCTGTTGGCCACGACGGACACGCTCGACGCGGCCATGGCCGCGCCCGCGATCACCGGGTTGAGCAGACCGAGGGCGGCGAGGGGGAGGGCGGCGAGGTTGTAGCCGAAGGCCCAGCCCAGGTTCTGCAAGATCGTGCGGAAGGTTCGGCGGCTGAGGGCGATGGCCTTGGGGACGCCTTCGAGGTCGGGGGAGAGCAGGGTGATGTCGGACGACTCGATGGCCACGTCGGTGCCGGTGCCGATGGCGATGCCGAGGTCGGCCTGGACGAGGGCGGGGGCGTCGTTGACGCCGTCGCCGACCATGGCGACCGTGCGGTCTTCGTGTTGGAGCCTTCTCACCTCGGCGACCTTGTCTTCGGGGAGGACTTCGGCGGTGAAGGTCTCGATGCCGAGTTGGCGGGCGATGGCCTCGGCGGTGCGGCGGTTGTCGCCGGTGATCATCACGACGTGGATGCCTTGTCGCTCGAGTTTGTCGACGGCCTGTTTGGCTTCGGGGCGGAGGGCGTCGGCCACGGCGATGACGCCTTGTGGGTGCCCGTCCTTGGTGACGACGACCGCGGTCTTGCCTTCGTTCTCGAGGCGTTCGACGACTTCCTGTGGGGTCGTGGGGCGGCTCACGGTGACGATGGTGCCGTCGTCGAGGGTGGCCTCGACGCCGTGACCGGGCCGGGCCCGGAAGGCGGTGGCGCGGTAGGGCGTGTCGGGTGCGGCCGCGGCGATGGCCTTGCCGATGGGGTGCTCGGAGCCGGCTTCGGCGGCGGCGGCGTAGGCCAGGAGCTGTTGCGTGGTGGTGGTGTCGGCGGGGATGGCGTCGGTGACGGTCATGCGCCCTTGGGTGAGGGTGCCGGTCTTGTCGAAGACGACGGTGTCGATGCGCTTCGACCGTTCGAGGACGTCGCCGCCCTTGATGAGGATGCCTTCGGCCGCGCCCCTCCCGGTGCCGACCATGATCGCCGTCGGGGTCGCCAACCCGAGGGCGCAGGGGCAGGCGATGATCAGGACGGCGATGGCCGCGGTGAGGCCTTGGTTGGCGTCGTTCCCGATGATCGTCCAGGCGGCGAAGGTGGCGACGGCGAGGGCGATGACCGCGGGGACGAACACGCCGGCGACCTTGTCGGCCAGGTGCTGGACCGGGGCCTTGGTGCCCTGGGCCTCCTCGACCAGCTTCACGATCCTGGCCAGGGCCGTGTGCCGGCCGACGGCCGTGGCCTCGATGTCGAGCATTCCTTCGGCGTTGATGGTGGCGCCGGTGACGGTGTCTCCCGGCTTCTTGTCGACCGGCATCGACTCGCCCGTGACCATGCTCTCGTCGACCGCTGACGTTCCGTTGACGACGGTGCCGTCGACGGGGATCTTCTCGCCCGGCCTGACCCTGACGACGTCGCCGACCTTGACATCTTCGATGTTGACGATGGTGCCGTCGACGAGGGTGGCCTGCTTGGCGCCGAGCTCGAGGAGTTTGGTGATGGCGTTGCCGGCCTTGGTCTTGGCCTTCGCTTCGAAGTAGCGGCCGAGGAGGAGGAAGGCGAGGACGAGGGCGGCGGTGTCGAGGTAGTGGTCGGTGTGGGGGTGGTTGGCGAGGATTTGGTAGGCCGAGTAGCCGTAGGCCGTGAGGGTGCCGATGGCGATCAGCGTGTCCATGTTGGTGGTCATGGCCCTGGCCCTGATGGCCGCTTGTCTCAGGAACGGGAAGCCGGCCCAGAACTGGATGGGCGTGGTGAGGGCGAGGGCGGTGAGGCGGGCCCACTGCTCGTGCATGTAGCCCATGCTCAGGATGAGGACGACGAAGGCGAGGGGCCAGGTGATGACGACCCTCGTACGCCACGCCTTCTCCGGCAGTTCGGCGTGGTGCCCTTCGTGGCTTTGTTGGTGGTGGTCGTCGTTTGTCGGCGTGATGCCGTAGCCGGCCTTGGCCACGGCGGTGGCCAGGTCGTCGATGGTGGTGGCCCTCGGGTCGTAGGTGACGGTGGCCCGCTCGGTGGCGAAGTTGACGGCCGCTTGGTCGACTCCTTGGTGGCGGTTGAGGATCTTCTCCACCCTGGCCGCGCACGACCCGCAGGTCATGCCGGTGACGTCGAGGTCGAGGTGTTCTGTCGTCTTGGTCATACTCATCGCCGGTACCTGAGGGCGTCCATGAGCTCGTCGACGATCTCTTGGGTGCGGCCTTCTTGCATCGCCGTGGCCACGCAGGTCTGGAGGTGGTTCTGGAGGACGAGGCGGCTCGCCTTTTCCAGCGATCCTTGGACGGCGGCCAGCTGCTTCATGACCTCGGGGCAGTAGGCGTCTTCCTCGACCATGCGGACGACGGCGTCGAGGTGGCCCCTGGCGGTCTTGAGTCGGTTGAGTACGGCGGTGTCGGCGGCCATGGTGTTCGCATGTTAACCCCACCCGGGGTGGGGTATATTCCAGTTCTCGGCCCAGTTGCTCTTGCTGAGCTCGGGCGGCACCTCGACGTAGATGGCGCCGATCTCGTCGAGGGCGGGCATCACCCTGCGCTCGCCTTGCCTGAGCCGCCGGTCGATCACCTGCCTTGCCGACACGGTCCGTCGGTCGCTTGTGGTCGCCAAAATCGACCACTCGGGCGCTTCTGGCGACCGAATGCGACCACCAAAGCCGGTGGCGTAGACGGCATGGAGCGGCTGGGGCCGGCCGGTGGCGTCGAGGGGCACGAGCGCGGGTTCGCCCTGCCACTGGTCGACCAGCCATTTGAAGACGTCGGGACTGGCGTGGGGGAGGTCGACGGCGGCGACGAGCAGGAGGTCGGCGTCGTGGGCGTGGGCCGCCGTGAGCCCGGCGACGATCCCGGCCAGCGGACCGGCGGAGGGCCCGTACGCCGGGTCGTCGCCCACCTGCTCTTCGGCCCTCGGCCCCAGCCGCCCGGGCGTGCCGGGGGCGAGGATGACGGGCGACGCACCCGCGGCCTGGAGCCGACGGGCGACCCGGTCGACCATTGCCTCGCCGTCGATCTCGAGCAGTGCCTTGTCGACCCCCATTCGGCGGCTGGCGCCGCCGCACAGGACCAATCCGGCCAGCTTGGGTCGGTCGTCCGGTTGGTCCGGGGTCGCAGGTCGCGGCCCTTGGGGTAGGGAATCCCTGTCCACGGAGGCCATCGTGGCCTACGACCTGAGAGGACGACGAGCGACCGATGTCCAGGCCCGGCCCCCAGATCGAATGCCAGGTGTGCGAGCTCCCGATTCTCCTCGCCTTCGCCGAGCACTCGGGCGCCGACCGCTCGCTCGCCTGCCCCTGCTGCGGCGACGTCCAACGCTGGACCATCGCCGACGTGACCACCAACGCACGAGAGGCGCCCCGTTCTTCTGTAGAGTGAGCGCCCGTCCGGGGCCGTTAGCTCAGTTGGCAGAGCACCTGCTCGACACGCAGGGGGTCAGAGGTTCAAGTCCTCTACGGCCCACGTCGCGGCACGATGGCTGGGAACCGGTGCCATCTATGCTGGAGCCCAATGGCGGATCAGGGGTTCGAGCGGAAGCAGCAACCGGCGACTGAGGAGCCCGCGCCCCGGGTGGCGCGGCGGACGGCTGGACCGAGCGGGCTGCTTGCCCTCCAGCGGGGTGCGGGCAATCAAGCCGTCCAGCGCCTGCTGGCCCAGCGGTTTCCCGTGAAGGTCGAAGCGAGGACGGCGGCCCACACGATTCGGGGTGGGATGTCGATGACGGCCCTCGTCGGCGGCGAATCGGAATGGGCCTACGGGTCAGGACCGCCGGGCGGCGTGCCCAACCTGATGAAGAAGGTCGGCGCCCACCTGCAAGGCAAGCACCGTTACATCGCCGGGCACCTCCTCAACGACAACATGGGCGGCCGCGGCACCAACGACAACCTCACCGTGCTGAGCTCCAACGCCAACAAGCGCCACACCGGGATCGAAGGCAAGGTCAAGACGCTGGCCAAGCAGGCGGACCTGATCAACAGGGGCAGCAAGATCTTCGGCGACCCGGCCCACGACCACGGCGTTCGCTACCGGGTCGAGGTCCTGGCGCCGGCGCCGGGCGCGAACCCGCCGTACTCCCCGCAGGAGAAGCACATCGGCAGCGGGCTGGAGATCGATGTCGAACCGATCCGCATCCACAAAGTGACCGGAGTCGAGAGCACGTGGCCGGAAGCGGCAGCCGCGAAGTTGAAAGACCACGTCGTGCCCAACGTGCCGCCCTACCCGCCGGTGGCGGCGAAGAAGAAGCTGACCCCGATGCAACGTCACATCGCGAAGGCCATCGTTGCCTTTGGCGCGACGGGGGCGTCGTTCAAGGAAATCACCAAGTACCTGGCCGCCAACGTGAACCCCATCCCCACGCGCCCCGGCGTGGCGCTGGCCTTGAAGCGGGGGGTCTCGACCAAGTTCTTCTCCAGCCGGGCGGGTGTCTACAAGGTCATCGCCAAGAACGTCCTCTAGCCCCGGTTCGACAGCAGCGCCTGGAGCGACGAGATCGTGTCGGCGTCCGAGGCGGGCTTGTCGGGCCGGTAGCCCTTGATGCGGGCGAAGCGGAGGGCGACGCCGCCGGGGTAGCGGGGGGACGGCTGGACGCCGTCGATGGCGACTTCGACGACGAGGGTGGGGGAGACGGTGACGCCCCAGCGGTGGGTTTCGGTGGCCAGAGCGGAGAGCGTTTCGGTTTGCCAGCGGAGGATCTCGTCGGTCATGCCCTTGAACGTCTTGCCGACCATGACGAAGCCCGAGCCGTCGTCGGAGCGGGCGCCGAGGTGGAGGTTGGAGAGCCAGCCCTGACGCCGGCCGTGGCCCCATTCGGCGGCGAGGACGACGAGGTCGAAGGTGCGGAACGGCTTGACCTTCTTCCACGAGCCGCCACGGCGGCCGGCTTCGTAGAGCGAAGCCGCGCCCTTGACCATGACGCCCTCGTGGCCCTCGGCCAGTGCGACCGCCTCGAACGCCACCGCGGCCGCGGCGTCGGTCGTGAGCAGTGAAGGCACGCGCCATTCGCCGGCGATCCGCGCCAACTCCGAATGGCGCTCGACCAAAGGGAGGTCGATCAAGTCGCGGCCATCGACATGGAGGCAGTCGAAGAAGCGGACCACCGGCCCGACGACCTCGCCGTCGAGCACGACCGACTCGCACGGCAACGAGGCCACGACCCCGGCGACCGACGCCAGCCCAGCGGTGACGTCGTTGAGGTTCCTGGTGAACAGGCGCACGCCGGCACCCGAACGGTGGGCTTGGATGCGGATGCCGTCGAGCTTCCACTCGATCGAGACCTCGGCCCCGCCGAACGACGACACCGCGTCGGAAACCGACGAGGCCGTCGACGCCAGCATCGGTTGGATCGGCGACATCGGCGTGAGTCCGACGGCCTCCAAGCCGGCCGCCCCCGACGTCATGGCCACGACCGCGACCCGGGGCAGGTCGCCAGCCAACATGGCCGCCCGCCTAACAAGCGCCAACGGCACGCCGGCGGCCCGGGCCACGGCGTCGGCGACCACGCCCTCCAACGCGCCCTGGCGCAGCTCGCCGGTCACCAAGCGCCAGAGGAACTCACGCTCGGCCTCGGTCGCCAGCGACAGCAACGAACGCAAACGCTCCAAACGCACGCCCCCCGAACCAGGACCGCCGATGGCGGCCAGCGAGGTCAGCGCGCCATCGACATCGGCGACCGTCAACGTCGGCGAGGCCGGCGCCGCGCCCACCACGTCGAAGGCCGCCTTCAAGCTCGCCCACCCGACGCCGATCCGGCCCTGCTGCGGCGCGCCGGTCAGGAAGGCCACGCCGCAAGCCAACGAACCAGGCGACGACGACGCCAGCGCCGCGATGGCCGAAGCCAGCGCCGCCACCTTGGCCGAGCGGGAACGGGTCGACGCCACCGATGAAGACGTCGACACCAACGAAGCCAACAGCACGCCCACCATCACACCAGACCGCCACTAGCTTCAGAGGATGCCGATCGGCGTACGCCTCGAACCCGAGCACCTGGCCGCCCCCGGCGGCACCGACGTCGACGGCACCGTCGTACTCGTCAACGAGGGCGACCAGCCGGTCCACGTGAGGATCGTCGTGTCGGGCGAGATAGCCGGCTGGGCCCAGGTCGAGCCGGCCGACGTCACCGTCCCGCCCCACGCCGAGATCGAGGCCGAGCTCCGCTTCCGGTTGCCGAGGGGCGCGCCAGGCGGCATCGGCGCGGTGCCCTTCGTCGTGAGGGTCCTGTCCGACACCGAAGGCGAGGGTGGGGCGGTGGCACCGGGGTCGCTCGAGGTCACCGGCGAGGCCGAGCTCGCCCTCAGGCTGCTGCCGTCCCGCATCCGGGGCACGCTCAAGGCGACCACCAAGATCGCGGTCGACAACCTCGGCGACACGCCGGCCAGGGCGCAGCTCTTCGTCGAAGCCAACGACGCCGACGTCGAGGCCGACCCCGACAGCATCATCATCGAACCCCACGGCACCGCCTTCGCCGAAGTCACGGTGCGGCCGAGAACCCGGCACTTCAACGGCCCGACCAAGCCCAACGAGTTCTGGGTCAGGGCCGACCCCCTCGGGGGTGCGAAGCTCAGCGCCCAGGGCGTCATGCTCCAACGCTCGTTGGTCGCCGGGCTCCTCCCGGCCACCGCGGCCGCGGCCGTCGCCGTCGTCATCGCCGTCCTCCTCATCGCCAAGATCGTCGGAGGTGGCGGCGCCGGCGACAACCTCGCGGCCAACGGCGGGACCGACACCACACCGCCGCCGGCGACGACAAGCACCATCGCACCACCGACGACCGAGGCCGCGGTCGCGCCCACGGCACCGGGAGCGACCACCACCACCGTCCCCCTCAAGGAGAGAAGGATCGCGTTCCAGACCAAGCGCGACGGCAACTACGAGGTCTACTCGGCCGACCCCGACGGCACCGACCCCAAGAACCTGACCCAACACCCGGGCCACGACGGCGAGCCCGCCTGGTCGCCCGACCACACCCGCATCGCCTTCGACAGCGACCGCGGCGGCAACTTCGACGTCTTCGTGATGAACGCCGACGGCACCAACCCGGTCCAGCTCACCACCGAGCCCGCCCCCGACGGCTACCCGACGTGGAGCCCCGACGGCACGAGGATCGCCTTCATCAGCTTCCGCGACGGCAACAGCGAGATCTACGTGATGAACGCCGACGGCACCAACGCCCAGCGCCTGACCAAGAACCTCAGCGACGACTCACGGCCGGCGTGGTCGCCCGACGGCACCCGCATCGCCTTCCACACCGACCGCGACGGCAACTACGAGGTCTACGTCATGAAGGCCGACGGCACCGAGCCCAAGAACATCTCGAACACGCCGGCCGCCGACAAGAACCCGGCGTGGTCGCCCAACAGCGCCCGCATCGCCTTCGACACCACCAGGGACAGCACCAAGCCCGAGCTCTACGTCATGGGCGCCGACGGCAGCTTGCCCACCCGGCTCACCACCGACGAGGACGTCGACGCCTGGCCGGCATGGTCACCCGACGGCGCCAAGATCGCCTTCCAGACCGACCGCGACTCCGACCTCGAGCTCTACGCCATCTCCGCCGGCGGGGGCGCGCCCAAACGGCTCACGAGCTCTCCGGCGGAGGACGGCGAGGTGGCTTGGTAGACGCGGGTAGGTGCAAGCCCGTCGCCGGCTTGCGGGCGGCCTCGGCCGCGACCAGCTCGATCAACACTTCGAGGAACGCACGGGCGGGCGCGCCAGGCAGGCCGCGCTTGCGTTGGGCCACGCCGACCTCGCGCCGGGGCAACCCCCGGACCGCCACCGGTCTGGTCTCGCCCTGCAGGTGACCTGGCACCGCCGTCGAGGGCAGGATCGCCGCGCCCTGCCCGGCGATGGCCAGCGAGGCGATCAAGCGCAGGCCGTCGAGCTCGGCCCTCGCCCGCAGTTGCACACCCGCGCGACGGGCGGCGTCGTCGAGCAGGTCGCGCATCGACGTCCCCCGGGGCGGGAGGAACAGCTCGACCTCGGCCAACCGGGAGGCGTCGATGCGCCCGGCCGACGCCAGCGGCGAGGCGACGGGCACGAACAGCAACAGGTCCTCGTCGAACAAGGGCGTGGTCGTGAGCTCGGGCGCGGGCAGCGGGAGGTTGACGACGGCGAGGTCGAGCCGGCCGTTCACCAGTTGCGGCTCCAACGACGTCGAGGTGGCGTCGACGATCTCCATGGCCACGTTGGGATGGCGCTCGCCCATGACCTCGAGCAACCGGGGGACGAGCCAGCGGGCCGTCGTCCCGATGATGCCGACCCGCACCCGCCCGGTGACGTCGTGGCGCAGCGAGGCCACGTCGGCCACCAGCGCCTCGAGCTCGGCCTCGATCCGCCGGGCCCGGTCGACCACCGCCTGGCCTTCCTCGGTGAGCCGGCCGGCGCTGCGGTCGACGAGGGTGGCCCCGAGCTCCCGCTCCAAGCGGGCCACGTGGGCCGACACGTTCGACTGCACCGTGGCCAGGGCGTCGGCCGCGGCCGAGAAGGTGCCGTGCTCGGCCACCGCCACCAGCGCCTGCAGTTGCCGGAGATCCATCGCTTCTGATGATAGGTGGTATCGCTACAAACTGTTGGACAGATCGTGGCCGACAAGGTTGAATACAACACAGATGCACGACGAGTTCGCTCGTTCCCCCCACGGGCAGAGCTCGAAAAGCAGCGACACGAAGGGCCTGGTTCCCCCCACCGGGCCCTTCGTCGCGTTCCGGCACTAGCTTGCGAACATGGCTGGCCCCGCGGCGTTCTTCGACCTCGACCGCACGATCCTCAAGGGCGCGAGCGGCCCCTTGCTCACCGAAGCCCTGGTCGCCGCGGGCATCGCGCCAAGCCGGTCGGTGCCGGGCCAGGCCCTCCTCTACAAGCTCTTCGACATCGTCGGCGAGACCCTGCCCTCGATGGCGCTGGCCCGGGGCGCGGCCCTCATCGCCAAAGGATGGTCCCGCCAGGCGGTGCAGGAGGCGGCCAAGCAGGCGGCGGAGAAGCTCGACAACATCGTCGCCCCGTACGCCAGGCCGCTGATCGACGAGCACCGCAAGGCCGGCCGGCCTGTCGTGCTGGCGACGACCACGCCCCATGACCTGGTGGCCCCGTTCGCCGAGCGCCTCGGCTTCGACGATGTCGTCGCGACCCGCTACGCCGAGGACGGCGACGGCCGCTACACCGGCGCGCTGGCCGGCGAGTTCGTGTGGTCGAGGGGCAAGCTGGCCGCCGTCCGCCGCTGGGCCGACGACCACGGCGTCGACATGGCCACCAGCTACGCCTACTCCGACAGCATCTACGACGTACCCCTGCTGTCGGCCGTCGGCCACCCGGTGGCGGTCAACCCCGACCCCCGCCTGCTCGCCTACGCGCTCTTCAGGCGCTGGCCGGTCTCGTGGCTCGACGTGCCCCCGGGCGTGCCCAAGTTCGGCGGCATCGAGCCCTTCGACATCGTCCGCCTCGGCGCCCGCACCGAGCTCGCTCCCTACGCCCGCTTCGACATCGCCGGCGTCGAGGGCATCCCCGCCGACGGGCCCGCGATCGTCGTCGCCAACCACCGCAGCTACTTCGACACCGTCGCCGTCGGCATGACCGTGCTCCAGTCGGGCCGCCCGTTGCGCTTCCTCGGCAAGAAGGAGGTGTTCGACGCGCCCGTCATCGGCCCGCTGGCCAAGGCCATGGGCGGTATCCGCGTCGACCGTGGCACCGAGTCCGCCGGTGACTCGCTCACCGAGGCCACCCGCGCGCTGCGAGCCGGCGAGATGGTCGCGGTCATGCCCCAGGGAACGATCCCGCGTGGCGAGGCCTTCTTCGACCCGGTGCTCAAGGGCAAGACCGGGGCCGCCCGCCTGGCCGCGGCCACCGGCGCGCCCGTCATCCCGATCGGCATGTGGGGGACGGAGAAGGTGTGGCCCCGATCGGCCAAGGTGCCCAACGTCCTCAACCTCGCCAACCCGCCCTCGATCCGCATCCGCGTCGGACGCCCGGTGAAGCTGGCCTACGACGACGTCAAAGCAGACACCGAGCGCATCATGGAAGCGATCATGGCGCTGCTCCCGCCCGAGGCCCGCGAGGAACGCGTGCCCACCGAGGAAGAGCTGGCCCGCTCCAAGCCCTCTTAGGGGTAGGTGTAGAAGCGGAACGTCAAAGTGTTGTCGGCGGCCTTGCTGATGACCTTCATCTTGGCGTAGCGCCCGTTGCTCGTCTTGATGGCGATGACCGTGCCCGGCGTGAGCTTGTTGTTGGCGTCGCTGCCGTCGATGGCGGCCGTCGAGTAGGTGAGGCTCTGGAGCTTGGCCTTGTCGGTGGCCTCGTAGTCGGCTGCACCCATGTTGGCCAACGTCGCCCCGCCCTGCGGCGCCAGTGCCCGGGTGGTGCTGGTGTCCTGGCGCCACCACACGTCGGCGCCGCTCGAGGTCTCGGCCCCGGTGTCGAAGTCGTAGGAGAACGTGCCCCTGACCGAGCCCGTGCTCGACGGGACGGTGGTGGCCGTCGGCGTGGTGGTGGTCGCGCCGGGCGGCGGCGGGGGTGCGGCGTTGGGGGTGGTGACCTCGGTGGTGTCGGTCGTGCCGCCGCCACCCGAAGCCGTGCTGGCCGCGGCGCCACCTGCAGCCGCGGCGCCGGTCGCTCCGCCGGCCGCGCCTGTAGCCGCGCCACCGCCACCGGCCGCGCCCGGGTCCTTGCCGTTGGCCGCCCGTTCGGCGGCGGCGGCGGCGTCGGCGTCGGCCTTGTCCTTGGCCGCCTGGGCCGCGGCCGCGGCCTCGTCGTCGCCCGCGGGCACGGTGCTGGTCGCCTGCTCGTTGGCAAGGCGGAGGGTGCCGCTCTCGTCCTTCTTGGTGAGCAGCGCCGGCAGCACCAGCACGAGGACCGCGGCGGCCACGGCCAACCCGATCAGCGGGAAGAGGAAGCGGGGGAGCCCGGCCTTCTGGACCATGTTGCCGTCGAGGCGCACCGGGGGCACACCGGGACTAGCGGTGGTGACCATGACCTCGAAGGGACGGTGCTTGTCGGCGCCCTTGGCGAAACCCTTGGCCGCCATCACCTTCACCGCCGCCCGCCCGGTCTCGCCGGGACCAACGGTCAACGACGGCGGACGCACCTCGAAGGCCAAGAGCTCGTCGGGGTCGCTGGCGGCGAGGGTTACCTCGACGGGGGCGTTGCCCCGGTTGTCGACCAGCACCTCGTGGCGCGCGCTGCGCTTGGCCTCGCTGGTGCGGGGCGTGATCTTGGCGTTGATCTCGGTGAAGGGCGCGACCTCGAGCACGCCCTCTTCCACGACCGACCCGTCGGGGTCCTCCGACGCCGCCACCCGCACGGCGAAGTCGACGGGGCCGGCGGTCACGCTCGCGCTACGGGGCAGCGCGAACTGGACCTCGACGGTCCCGTCGCTCCCGGGGAACAACGAGAGCTGCGCCGGCAGCACCGTGGCCCACGTGGCGGCGTCGCCGAGCACCGTCACGGTGAAGGCATCGACGACCGCGCCGGTGTTGCGAATGCGCACAGAACACGTCGCCATCCCGCCCGGAGTCGCCGCTACGGACACCGGTTCCAGCACCACACCCGCCATGGCCTCGAAGGTACCAGCCGATCATGGCCAGCGGGGCAGTTGCGGACGGCCCCTTCGTCGGCCTTCGCCGAGCGACCAGAACCGGCGCCATTCCGAGCCCTCGGGCCCGGCCAGCGAGGGCGTCTGGCCCGAAGCCGCCCGGCGGCGGGCGCTCCACCAGTCGGTGGCCTGCTCGTCGGCCAGGACGTCGACGGCCCGTTCGACCCGCTGGGCGAATTGCCGCGGGTCCTCGCCCCCGGCGGCCAGCAAGGGCGAGCCGAAGGTGACGGTGGTGGTCGAGGGCGTGAGCCGGCCCGTGCCCTTGCGGAGGATGCGGCGGGTGCCCTCGAGGTGAACGGGCACCACCGGCACGCCCGCCCTGGCCGCGAGGAAGGCGGCGCCGGCCCGGTGTGGTTGCGACCAGCCGTGGGGGCTGCGCCCGCCTTCCGGGAAGATCAGGACCGACCACCCGTCGTCGAGCATCTGGCTGGCCAGGCGCAGGCTCTTGGGGCTCACCCGGGTGCGCTCGATCGGGATGGCGTTGATGGCGAAGGCCCAGAGGTAGCCCTTCCACCGCTTGTCGAAGAAGTAGTCGGCGCCGGCCGCGACCACGGTGTGGTGGCGGAAGCGGTCGGGGATCGAGGTCAGCAGCAACGGGGTGTCGACGTGGCTGGCGTGGTTGGCGGCGAAGATCACAGGCCCTTTCACGTCGGCCAGGCGGTCGTCGCCCCGCACCTTGGGCGAGGCCAGCATCCCGACCACGCCCTTGCCCACGGTGTCGAGGACGAGGGCCCGCGCCAAGCGGGTCGGGTACTTGCGGGCCCAGTCGGTCTCGAAGGCGGTGCCCGTCCTGGGCTCGTCGGGCGGGCGCTCCACCGTCGACGGCCACGCCGGCCCGATCCACGGGAACGAGCCCCGGGGCAGTCTCAACGGACGTCCGCCATCAACAGCGGCGGGTTGTGCAGGTGGGTGATCGAAGGGTCGCGGCCCACCACGTCGGACGCCATCTCCAGCGCGTCGCGCAGCGTCGACGCCGGCTTGAACCCGAGCCGCCGCACCGAACGCGGATCGCCGCCCACGACGATCACGCCACCGAGGTGTTGCCGCGCGTGCGCGCACCAGTACCACATGTAGAACGGGTGGACCCCGTGGTACGAGTAGCTCGTCCGGTAGAGGTGGATGAACCACGGGTCGGTGGCGAAGCGCTCCTCGTACTTCGACTCGATCTCGATCGGGTCGGTGGTCTCGGCCAGCACCTGTTCGAAGAAGTCGATGTAGCTCGGGTGGTGTACCGGGTTGAAGGCCCACGGCGTCGGGTGGCTCATGATGACGACGCCGCCCTCGCGCACCAGCGGCTTGCCCTTGTAGAGGTTGAAGAAGTAGCCGAGCCCGAGGCAGGCCACCAGGATCGGGTTCATGATCGAGTTCACGTTGTAGGGCGAGATGTAGGGCAGCCCCATGGTGAGGATGTCGGTCTGGCCCTGGACCTCGACGAGCTGCTGGCGGTAGACGTGCTCGGTCGTCAGCGCGTGCACGGCCTCGACCTCGCCGGCTTGCACCGACGTCATCTGGTGGGGCGCCTGGATCGAGTGGAAGATCGAACGCTTCATGCGATCGGGCGTGCGGTCGAGGGCCTTCGACGACGCCAGGAAGCCGGCCCGGTCGCGGGCCGTCCACTCCCACTCCCGCTTCTGGAGGAAGCCGAACTGCGACGGGAAGGTGTCGCTGTTGAGGGTGGTCTCGATCTGAAAGATCTTGATGCCGGAGTCGCGCAGCACCTTGCCCATGCGCCAGTTCGACGAGTGCAGTTCCGAGCGGTGCTGATCCATGAAGGACTTCGAGTGCTGCATCGTCTTCACGTTGTGGTGGTGGCGCAGGCTCTTGTAGGAAGCCAGGCCGGTGGCGGTCGACTTCCACCCGCCGTCCATGGCCACCAGGTTGATGTTGACGTAGACGATCAGGTCGCTGGTGGCCGCCCGCTTGTTG
The DNA here is from genome assembly GCA_034668185.1 of Actinomycetota bacterium. Lineage (GTDB taxonomy): Bacteria > Actinomycetota > Acidimicrobiia > Acidimicrobiales > CADCTF01 > DATLED01. The sequence goes on along the minus strand of JAXDPV010000008.1, from coordinate 1,771 downwards.
ATCTCGACGTCCTCGCCGGCGTCGGTGAGGCCGATGTGGAGCAGGCCGTCGGGGTCCTCGGCATCGTGCTGGGTCAGGCGGCCGTGGGGGTTGAAGGCGTCGAACACTCGGTTGCCGAGGGCGTGGCGCAACTCGTCGTCGGTCATGCGACGGTGGAGGGCGAGGGCTGCGACCAGAACCACGTCGTCGACGCCGGCTTCGGCGGCCAGGTCGAGCACGGCCTCGATCACCCGCTGGCGGATGTCGGGGCGGCGCATCGGGGGCAGCGGCAACGAGATGTCGTCGAAGCAGATCGTCAGCTTCATGCCGGCGAAGAGGAGTTCCGGCAGCGGCTTGGAGTCGCCGATGGGGTTGAGCAGCGCGTGGCGGACGGCGCCGTCGGGGTCCTTGAGCGCGGCCAGCGGCTCGGGCGGGTAGATCACCCGGCTGCCGGCGGGCAGCTTCTCCAACCGGTAGCCCTCGCCGTGCCAGAACAGCGTCGGCGGCGTGGAGCGGTCGACGTCGAGGATGAAGCCGGGACGCGGCATGGGTTGCTACCTGTTCCTCTCGTTGCGGAGATCGAACGCGACCTTGACCGCGCCACGGGGGCCGGCCTGGGCGGCGTGCTCGATGGCGTCGCGATAGCGGTCGAGCGGGTACGTGGCCGACAGCAGCCGTTCGAGCTTGGCGTCGGCGGCCAGGTCGAAGGCGGTGGCGAAGTCGTCCGCGGTGTAGGCGTAGCAACCGCGGAGGTCGACCTCGCGGTGCCAGAGACCGGTGAGGTCGACGGTGGTCACGCCCGGCATACCGACCATGAGGATGGTGCCGCCCGGCTCGACCACTTGCAGCGCTTGTTGCAGCGAGGCCGCGCTGCCGACGCAGTCGATCACGCACGACGCGCCGCCGGTGAGCTGGTCGCCGAACTTGAGCGATCGGGTGTCGCTGCGGATGGCCCGTTCCAGCGCGTCGGGCTCGACGACGACGTCGGCGCCGAGCTCCTTGGCCAGTCGCTTCTGCTCGGGATACTTGGCGGTCGCGATCAGGTTGCCGCCGTGGACGTTGCCATGGCGCAGGGCGGCGATCGTCAGCAGGCCGAGGGTGCCGGCGCCGATGACCGCGATGGTGGTTCCGCCGGCCGACGAGGCCGCGTGTACGGCGCAGGCCGCGGGCTCGACCAGCACCGCGGCCTCGTCGGTGAGCGCGTCGGGCACGGTGTGGAGTTGGCTGCGGTGGGCCACGAGCGAAAGGCCCCATCCGCCGCCGGTGTGCTCGCAGAACCCGGTCTGCAGGCCTGGCGCCAGGTGGCCGAAGGCGATGCGCTCGCACCGGTTGGTGCGGCCGGCCGCGCATTGGTCGCACGTCGGGTCGAGGCTGCGGGCCGCGCACGTGAGCGTGGGTTGCACCACGACCCTGGTGCCGTCGTCGAGGTCGCCGACGACCTCGTGGCCGGGCACGAACGGGAAGCTGACGATGGGTTCGAAGTAGCGGCTCGACTTGCCGTCGATGGTCGCCAGGTCGGAGCCGCAGATGCCGGCCAGGCGGGGCCGCACCCGCACCCAGTCGGGGCCGGGAAGCTCGGGCTCGTCGATGTCGTGGGCCAGCCGCAACGGCCCGACCTTGGCTCCGCTCCCGGGCTTCAACCGGCCAGCCACGGTGGCGGCGGCATAGCGCGCCACCTTCCGCTCGAAGAGAAGCGCCTTCATGCCCGGCTCGCGATCGGGAGGAGCGGCCTCGGCCCGCCCGGCGCCTTCGTCCACTGCTCGACGTGCCAGCCCCGCTTGCGGGCGATGGC
>JAXDPV010000007.1:0-10072 GCA_034668185.1 Actinomycetota bacterium | reverse complement strand
CCCAGGCCGCGTCCTGCTCGCCGAGGCCAACCAGTGGCCCGCTGACGTCGTCGACTACTTCGGCGAAGGCGACGAGTGCCACATGTGCTTCCACTTCCCGTTGATGCCGCGCATGTTCATGGCGGTGCGCCGGGAGCAGCGGCACCCGATCACCGAGATCCTGGCCCAGACACCGGACCTCCCCGACGGTGCGCAGTGGGGCATCTTCCTGCGCAACCACGACGAGCTCACGTTGGAGATGGTCACCGACGAAGAGCGCGACTACATGTACACGGAGTACGCCAAGGACCCCCGCATGAAGCGCAACGTGGGGATCTCCAGGCGCCTGGCCCCGCTGGTCGACAACGACCGCCGGGTGGCCGAGCTGCTGCACGCCATGTTGTTCTCGATGCCGGGCAGCCCGATCCTCTACTACGGCGACGAGATCGGGATGGGCGACAACATCTACCTCGGCGACCGCGACGGCGTGCGCACGCCGATGCAATGGACGCCCGACCGCAACGCCGGCTTCACCAAGGCCGACTTCGCCCAGCTCTACCTGCCCGTGCTGATGGACCCGGTGTACGGCTACCAGGCGGTCAACGTCGAGGCCGAGATGCGCGATCCGTCGTCGCAACTCCATTGGATGAAGCGGATGCTCGAGGTGCGCCGCCAGCACCGGCTGTTCGGGACGGGCAGCTTCGAGGTCGTCAACGTCGAGAACCCGTCGGTGCTGGCCTACGTGCGCTGCCAGGGCGACGACCTGGTGCTGTGCATCAACAACCTGAGCCGGTTCGCCCAGCCGGCCGAACTGCCGCTGCAACAGTTCGCCGGCAAGACGCCGATCGAGCTGCTGGGCCGGGTGCCGTTCCCCAAGATCGGCGAGCTGCCGTACTTCATCACCCTGGGGGCGTACTCGTTCTACTGGTTCCAGTTGGTGGCGCCGGATGATTGAGTTCCTGCCCGGCTACCTCGGGCGCCAGCGCTGGTTCGCCGGCACCGAGCCTGCGTCGGTCGAGGTCGTCGACCGCGACGAGCCGGCCAAGGGCATGACGTGGTTGTTGGTCGACGCCGGCGAGTCGGGGCGCTACTCGGTGTACGTGGCCGAGGCCGACGCCGACGAGCCCCCCGACTTCCTGCACGGCCAGGACGCGGCCGTCATCGGCACCGGCGACGACGGCACGCTGTACTACGACGCCCTCCTCGACCCCGACCTCACGAAGGCGTTCGTCGGTGAGCTCGTGCCCGGTGAGTCGCCGTCGTTCGTGCGACCCATGGGGGCCGAGCAGTCGAACACCTCGCTCGTCTTCGACGACCGGTTGGTGCTCAAGGCCTTCCGCCGGGTACACGAGGGCCGCAACCCCGATGTCGAGGTGACCGCGGCGCTGGCCGCGGTCGGCTTCGAGGCCGTGGCCGCGCCGGTGGCCACGTGGGAGCGCGACGGCACCGACCTGGCCGTGGTGCAGCCCTACCTCGGCGGCGGCAGCGACGGGTGGGCCCTGGCCCTTACGTCGTTGCGCGACATGTTCGGCAGCGAGTGCGAGAACCCGGCCGAGTGCGGCGGCGACTTCGGCGCCGAAGCCCGCCGTCTCGGCGAGGTCACGGCGTGTATGCACGTCGCCCTCGCAGAAGGTTTCGGCGTCGAGGAGGGCAAGCGCATCCGGGTGCATGGCGACTACCACCTCGGACAGGTGATGCGCACCGACACCGGGTGGTACGTGCTCGACTTCGAGGGCGAGCCGGCCCGCCCGTTGGAGGAACGCCGGCAACCGGCGTCGCCGTTGAAGGACGTGGCCGGGATGCTGCGCTCGCTCCACTACGCCTCGGCGGTGGCCCTGCGGGAGCGGCCCGAGGAGCAGCGGGAGCCGCTGGCCCCGCCGGCCGCGGCGTGGGAGGAGCGCAACCGCAACGCTTTCGTCGAGGGCTACCTGGCCGTCGAGGACGTCCACCGGCTGCTGCCCGACCGCCTCGACCAGACGCTGGTCGAGCTCAGGGAGTGGGAGCTCGACAAGGCCAGGTATGAACTGCGTTACGAGCAGCAGTACCGGCCCGAGTGGGTCGACATCCCCGAGGCCGCAATCGCCCGGCTGGTCGGCGGGTAGGAGTCCTCCCATGCCCAAGGCCAAGACGACCGCGTCCGATCCGATCGCCGGAGAGCTGGCCCGCCTGGTGCAGGGCGAGCACGGCGATCCCCACCACGTCCTCGGCGTCCACAAGGTCGACGGCCGGATGGTGGTGCGGGCGTACCGGCCCGACGCCATGGCCGTGCGGGTCGTGCCCGACGACGACGCCCTCGACGCCATCGAGATGGAGCGCGTCCACGACGCCGGCCTGTTCGTGGCCGAGGTGCCCGAGCCGGTGGCCGAGGGCTACGACCTCGAAGCGACCTCGCCGTCGGGCGACACCTGGCGCTTCGGCGACCCCTACCGCTTCTGGCCGACGCTTGGCGAGCTCGACCTCCACCTCATGGGCGAGGGCCGCCACCACGACCTGTGGAAGCAGCTCGGCGCCCACCACCGCGAGCACCAGGGATCGCTCGGCACCGCCTTCGCGGTGTGGGCCCCGAACGCCAAGGCGGTGCGGGTGGTCGGCGAGTGGAACTTCTGGGACGGCCGCATCCACCCGATGCGCACGTTGGGGAGCTCGGGGGTGTGGGAGCTGTTCGTGCCTGGCGTGATGCCGGGCGCCCGCTACAAGTTCGAGATCCTGACGCCCCAGGGCCACCTGTCGTTGAAGGCCGACCCGATGGCGTTCGCCACCGAGGTGCCGCCGGGCACGGCCAGCGTGGTGGCGGTCGCTCGCCATCAATGGCAGGACGATGCCTGGCTCGCGCGCCGGGCCACCACCGACTGGATGCCCGAGCCGGTGTCGGTCTACGAGATGCACCTCGAGTCGTGGCGGCGCAAGCCGGAGGAGGGCGGGCGGGCGCTGACCTACCTCGAGATGGCCGAGGAGCTTCCCGAGTACCTCACCGACCTCGGCTTCACCCACGTCGAGTTCATGCCGGTGGCCGAGCACCCGTTCGGCGGCTCGTGGGGGTATCAGGTCACGTCGTACTACGCGCCCACGTCGCGCTTCGGCTCGCCCGACGACTTCCGCGTGCTGGTCGACGCGCTCCATGCCCGCGGCATCGGCGTGATCGTCGACTGGGTGCCGGCCCACTTCCCCCGCGACGAGTGGGCCTTGTCGAGCTTCGACGGGACCGCGCTCTACGAGCACGAGGACCCGCGCAAGGGATCGCAACCCGACTGGGGCACCCTCGTCTTCAACTTCGGCCGCAACGAGGTGCGCAACTTCCTGATCTCCAACGCGCTGTTCTGGATCGAGGAGTTCCACATCGACGGGCTGCGGGTCGACGCCGTGGCCTCGATGCTCTACCTCGACTACTCCCGCAAGGCGGGGGAGTGGGTGCCGAACGAGCACGGCGGCCGGGAGAACCTCGAAGCCGTCTCCTTCCTGCGGGAGATGAACGAGGTCGTCTACGGCGAGCACCCCGGCGTCATGACGATCGCCGAGGAGTCGACGGCGTGGCCGGGCGTCTCCCGGCCGGTGTACCTCGGCGGCCTCGGCTTCGGCTTCAAGTGGAACATGGGGTGGATGCACGACACCCTCGACTACTTCTCCAAGGAGCCGGTGTACCGGCGCTACCACCACAACGAGTTGACCTTCGGCCTGCTGTACGCCTTCAGCGAGAACTTCGTCCTGCCGCTGTCGCACGACGAGGTCGTACACGGCAAGGGGTCGCTGCTCAACAAGATGCCGGGCGACCGGTGGCAGAAGGCGGCCAATCTTCGTTCGCTGTACGGCTGGATGTGGGCCCACCCGGGCAAGCAGTTGCTGTTCATGGGCTCGGAGCTGGCCCAGTCGGCCGAGTGGAACCACAACACGTCGCTCGATTGGCACCTGCTCGACTATCCCGAGCACCGCGGCGTGCAGGACCTGATCCGCTCGATCAACCGCGAGTACCGGGCCGAGCCGGCGTTGTACGAACGCGACTTCACGCCCGACGGCTTCCGCTGGATCGACGCCAGCGACGTCGACTCCAACGTGTTGTCGTTCCTGCGGGTGTCGGCCGACGGGTCGCGGGTGTTGGCGTGCGTGGCCAACCTGTCGCCGCTCGTGCGCGAGGGCTACCGCGTCGGGCTGCCTTCCGCCGGCCAATGGCGCGAGGTGCTCAACACCGACGCCGCCGAGTTCGGTGGCAGCGGTGCCGGCAACGGCGGCGCGGTCGAAGCCTCCGGCGACTCGTGGCATGGCCTGCCCCACTCTGCACTGGTGACGTTGCCCCCGCTGGCGGTCCTGTGGCTCGCACCGGCGGGTTGAGCCTGGCCGTCCACGGCCACTTCTACCAACCGCCGCGTGAAAACCCGTGGACCGAGGACGTGCCCCGGGAGGTGTCGGCGGCGCCGTTCCACGACTGGAACGAACGCATCGACGCCGAGTGTTACCGGCCCAACGCCTTCGCCCGCATCCTCGACGAGCGTGGGCGGGTGGTGGCCATCGTCGACAACTACGAGCACCTGTCGTTCGACTTCGGGCCCACGCTGCTTTCGTGGTTGGAGGCCCACGATCCGGAGACCTACGGGCGCATGATCGAGGCCGACCGGGTGGGCTCGGGCGCGGTGGCCCAGGCGTACTTCCACGTGATCCTCCCGCTGGCCAATGCGCGGGATGCCCGCACGCAAGTCCGGTGGGGACTTGCCGAGTTCGAGCACCGCTTCGGCCGGCGGGCCGAAGGCCTGTGGCTGCCGGAGACGGCGGTCAACGACGCCGTGCTGCGGTTGCTGGCCGAGGAGGGCGTGGCCTTCACGATCCTCGCGCCTTCCCAGGCGGCCGAGCCCGTCGACACCCGGGCGCCTTATCGCTGGACCGACCCCGACGACCCGTCCTTGGGGGTCGACCTCGTCTTCTACGACGGCGGCCTCTCCCACGCGGTGGCCTTCGAGCTCAGCGGCCTGACGAGCCAGGCCCTGCTCGACCGGGTCCAGGCCGCGGCCGGCGACGGCGGTGGCCTGGTGACGATCGCGGCCGACGGGGAGACCTTCGGCCACCACCACCATTGGGGCGACCGCTTGCTGGCGTACGCGCTGGCGGTGGAGGCGCCCAAGCGTGGCCTCGAGGTCACGACCGTGGCGTCGTCGTTGCACGCCCACGAGGGCGACAAGCCCGCGGTCGAAGTGGTCGAGAGCGCGTGGTCGTGCGCCCACGGGGTCGGCCGATGGAAGGTCGACTGCGGGTGCTCGACCGGCGGCGGCCCCGGCTGGAACCAGCGGTGGCGCGAACCGTTGCGGGCCGCGCTCGACATCGTCCGAGAGGCCGTCGACGACGCCTTCGAGCGCCGCGGCCCCGAGGTGTTGAAGGACCCATGGGCCGTCCGCGACGACTACGTCAGGGTCCTCCTCGGCGCCGTCTCCCGCGAAGATTTCGCGGCCCTTCATCTCCTCGACGCTTCGCTGGACGCTGCGGTCGAGGCGTTCACGTTGCTTGAAGCCGAGCGCCACCAGATGGCGATGTACACGTCGTGCGGGTGGTTCTTCAACGACCTGGCCGGGCTGGAGACGGTGCAGGTGATGCGTTACGCCGCCCGGGCCCTCGACTGCCTGCGCGAGCTGGGCGAGGTGCCGCCCGTTCCCCGGGTGCTCGACATCCTGGAGCAGGCCCGCAGCAACGTGCCGTCGGAGGGCAACGGCCGTGACATCTGGCGGCGCCACGTCGACACCGCCCGGGTCGACGCCGAGCGGGTCGTGGCCCACCTGGCGTTGGTGGAGCTGTTGGAGGGGCGGGAGCCCGCCGACCGTGTCGCGGTGTTCGACGTCGAGGTCGTCGACCACGGCCACCGCGACCGGGGCGCGCTGGCCATGTGCTGGGGCTCGGTCGTGCTGACCCACCGCCGCACCGGCCGGCGCACCGAGCACGCCTACGCCGCCATCCACCTCGGCGGGCTCGAGGTGTTGGGCGCGACCCGCCCGGCCGACCCGGCGCGTGACCCCGAGCAGTTCACCGCCCTGCAGGAGGCGTTCGCCGGCGATGCGCCGGTGACCACGCTGTTGCGTCTGGTGAGCGACGGCTTCGGCACCAAGGAGTTCGGGTTGTCGTCGGCCCTGCCCGACGCCGCCGAGCAGTTCCTGCACAGCGCCGCCCGTTCGCTGTCCGACCGCTTCGCCGCCGACTACGACCGCTTGTTCTCCGACCACCGGCCGGTGCTCACCGCCCTCGCCGCCGCCGGCTACCAGCTACCGCCCGAGCTGCGGGCGCCGGCCGAGCTGGCCCTGGCCCGCCGGCTCGGGGCCGAGGTCGCGGCCCAGGCGGGCTCGCTCGACCCCGACGACTACGCCGGTGCGATCGCCATCGCCCGGGAGGCGGCGGCCAGCGGCGTGTCCCTCGACGTTCCCAACGTGCGGGCCGCCCTCGAACGGCTCGTGCTCGGCGCCGTCGAGCGGGCCCTGGCCGAGCCCGAGGACGCGGCGCGCCTCGACGCCGTGCTCCGGGTCCTGGACCTGGCCGACAACCTGGGCGTGTCCCTCGACCTCAGCCGGGCCCAGGAGCGGGTGTACGACACCGCCGACCACCCTCCAGCGCTCGCCGAAGTCCTCGGCCTCGTCGTCTGATGGCGCTGCTCGTCGTCGTGACCGGCAACCCGGCCACGGGGAAGACCACGATCGCCCGGCGTCTCGGCGCAGCCGCTTCTCTCCCCGTCATCACCAAGGACGACCTCAAGGAGACGATGGCCGACGTGCTCGGCTGGACCGACCGCGAGTCGTCGAAGCGCCTCGGCCACGCCGCCACCAAGGTGTTGCTGCAGGTGGCCGAGCGGGTCCTCGACGCGGGCTCGTCGTTGGTGGTCGAGAGCAACTTCCCGCCCGACCTCGCCGGCCCCGACCTCAAGGACATCGTCGAGCGGACGAGGGCGGACGTGTTGCAGGTGCTGGTCACGTGCCCGCCTGACATCGCCGCCCGCCGCTACGCCGAGCGCGACCGCCACCCCGTCCACACCGACACTGACCGCCCCGAGCTCCCGCCGATGGAGCCCATGGACCTGCCGGGCCCACTGTTCACCGTCGACACGGCAAACGCCGACGACGAGCCCCCCGACCTCACCCCGATCCTCGCAGCCGTCGTCAACCACAGTTGACAAGCGGACCATCGTCAACGTACATTGACGGCGTGTCCGAAGCCACCAAGCTCGCCGGCGCCGCCAGCAGCAAGGACCCGATGGTGGGCCTGCGGGCGGTGTGCGCGCTGCGCACGTTGCTCGAGAGCCTGGAGAACCTCCAGGTCGAGAACGCCCGCAACGCCGGGTGGTCGTGGGAGCAGATCGCCGGCGTCCTCGGCGTGAGCAAGCAGGCGGTCCACAAGAAGCACGCCCACAGCCGCTGGCCCCGCAAGGGAAGGGACTGAGCCCATGTTCGAACGGTTCACCAAGCAGGCCCGTGACGCCCTGGCCCTGGCCCAGCAGGAAGCCGCCGCCCTCGGCCACGACGCCATCGACACCGAGCACATCCTCCTGGGAGTGCTGGCCGAGGGCGAGGTCATCGAGGGCCTCAGCCTCGGGTCTGCCCGCGAGGCCATCGTCCGGTTGACCGGCCCGAGGGGAGTGCGGCCCGTCGGCGACGCCGAAGCGCTGGCCACCATCGGGATCGACCTCGACTCGATCACCGCGGCGGTGGAAGCCGCATTCGGCGAGGGCGCCCTCGACCGGGCCGTGCCGCCGAACCGGCGGCGGCTCGGGGGCGGCGCCCCGTTCACGCCCAAGGCCAAGAAGGCGCTCGAGCTGTCCTTGCGGGAAGCGCTGTCGCGCGGCGACGACCACATCGGCACCGAGCACCTCGTCCTCGGCCTCGTCCGGATGAAGGAGGGCGTCGCCTACGAGATCATCGAGCTCAACCGCCTTCGACCAGGCGCTTGAGGCCTCGCAGGTTGCGCCGCCACACCAGCCGCAACACCTGACCACCGACGACCGCCCCGACGGGCCCGCCAATCCACCAAGGAAAACGCAGCCGCTCGACCCACGTGAAGCGGGTGCGGCCACCTCGACGGCGGCGGAGGAGGAAGCGCCCCGACCCGGTCACGAGGCCCACGTGGCGGATGCCCATGGCCCGGCCGGGCCGCCACTCGGTGACCTCCATCTCGTCGGTGAGGCGGAACGGGCCCACCCGGGTGTCGCAGGCGAAGGCGGTGCCGACGCCCGAGCGGCGCAGGCCGTGGAAGCGGATGGCCACGGCGTCGTGCATCCACGAGACGTGGGAGTCGATGTCCTCGATGGCGTCCCACACCTGCCGCGGCGGTGCGTCGATCACGACGCTCACCCGGATGCGGGCCACGGTTGGCTAGGACGAAGCGACGGCGATCGCGGCCCGCAGCTCGGCGGCGGCGAACTCCGGCGGCAGCACGTTGATGAGCACGCCGGTGCCGAGCTCGAAGCCGGCGATGGTCGTCACCTTGGGCAACAGGTGGAGGTGCCAATGGAAGTCGGCCGACGCCCGGAACGGCGAGTAATGGAGCACGACGTTGTAGGCGACCTCGCCGACCGTGCGCCGGAGGCGGGCCAAGGCATCACGGACCGCCCGGCCCACCGCGGCCAGGTCCTGGGGCTGGGCCTTGTGGACGAAGGGCTCGTGGTTGCGGGGCAGGACCATCATCTCGTAGGGCGTGCCGCTCCAGAACGGGCAGATCACCTGCACCCGCTCGTCGCTGGTGACGATTCGGTGGCCGGCTTCCTCCTCGGCTTCGAGGGTCGTACACAAGAGGCACGCGCCCTGGAAGCGGTCGAAGCCGGCCTGCTCGTCGACCAGCTCGCCGGGCACGAACGGCATCCCGAGGAGCTGGCCGTGGGGGTGGTCGAGCGAGGCCCCGGCCTCCCGCCCGCAGTTGGCGATGAACTGGCTGTAGCGCAGGCCGCCGACCCGGGCGTGCTCCTCGATGCGGTCACGGATGGCCGCCATCACCAGCCCGGCCTGGGGATCGGAGAGGTCGGCCCAGCCGGCGTCGTGGTCGGGGGAGAAGACGACGACCTCGTGGATCCCGCTGGCCGGGGCCTGGGTGAAGACAGGACCGATGTTCTGGACCGCCATCAGCTCACGCCCGCTGAACGCCGGGTAGAGGTTCGGGACGACCCGCACCAGCCAACCGCCGTTGGGTCCGTAGGTCTCGAGCGCCGGCGGCGTCTTCTCCTCGTTGCCCGGGCAGAACGGACACGGGAGGTCGGGGTCTTGCTGGGCCGTCTTCGTGCGGGACGCGAACGGCTGCGGCCGGTCGGCGCGGTCGGCGCTGATGACCACCCATCGCCCGGTCAGCGGGTCGAGGCGAAGCTGGCTCATGGGGTGGGCGACGGTACGGGTGCCACTGCCACCACCGTACGCAACCTGGGGGGTAACTACACGCACCGTTCCCGTCACGGTCGGTGCGACCACTACCGTTCGCCCCGTGATCGGTGAGTTCGAAGGCCCGGCCCGCCTCCGCCTCGGCCAGGACCGCGCCCTCGCCCGCTACCTGCGCACGATCGTGGCCCCGTTCTCGCCCTTCCACGGCGACGTGCTGCGGGCCCAACCGCCGGTCACCGGCCGGGCCGGGTTGGCCGCGCTGCCGCTCACCAGGTTGGAGGAAGTCGCCGACCCGGCCGCCCTCGTGTTGCGGCCCACGGCGGCCTCGATCGCGGCCTCGCCCGACCGCCGCATCCGGGCCTTGTGGTGGTGGGCCCGGGTGCGCCGGCGGACGGCGGCGTTCAACCGCGAGCACGTCGAGCCGGCGTTCAAGCCGATCCATTGGCTGTCCGACCCGATCCCCCTCGGCTACACCGCCGAAGACCTCGAGCGCCTGGCCGAGGCCGGCCGCACGATGCTCGAGATGGCCGGGGTGACGCCGGCCGACGTGCTCGTCAGCGTCTACCCGCCGGGGCCGCACCTCGGCTTCTGGCAGCTCCAGCTCGGCGCCCGCCGTGCCGGGGTGGCCGCGCTGTTGCTCGGGCCGGTTCCGCCGACGCCCGACGAGGTCGCACGCCTGCGGCCCACGGTGCTGGCCGGGCGGGGCGACGACCTGTTGCAACTGCTCGAGGCCGGGCGGGCATCGGGCTATTCGTTCGCCGGGCTGACGACGC
>JAXDPV010000006.1:0-14381 GCA_034668185.1 Actinomycetota bacterium | reverse complement strand
CCTGCCTCCTGCTCGGCCTCAGCCTCACCCCGGGGTTGGGCGCGTTCTTCCTCGGCCGCGCCTTCCGCCGGATCTACCTCGGCCAGCTACTCGACGCCGACCGCCGCCGCCTGGCCGAAGCCCAGCGGGTGGCCCAACTCGGGAGCTGGGAGAACGACCTCCGCACCGGCCGGGTCACGTGGTCCGACCAACTGTTCCGCCTGTTCGGCTACGAGCCCGGCGACGTCGAGCCGAGCATGGAGCACTTCGTCGAGCGTTGCCACCCCGACGATCGCGACGGCGTGGTCGCCTTCCTCGCCCGGCCGCCGTCGGCCGAAAGCTTCTCCCACCTGAACCGCATCGTGTGGCCCGACGGCCGGGTCAGGTGGATGGAGACGCAGGGCGAGTTCACCCGGGCCGACGACGGCACGCCCCTCGCGGTGGTGGGCATCGGGGTCGACGTGACCGAGCGGGAGACGGCCGCGGCCAACGTGCTCGACGCGCAGGACCGGCTCCGCGACCAGGAAGCCACCATGCGTCACCGCGCCTACCACGACGCGCTGACCGGGCTGCCGAACCGGGCCCTGCTGATGGAGCGCATGGACCGGGCACTGGCCGAGCACGACGGCACCCACGACCGCGGCGTGGCCGTCCTCCTCATCGACCTCGACGGCTTCAAGCACATCAACGACAGCCTCGGGCACGGCATCGGCGACCAGTTGCTCGTGCGGGTGGCCGAGCGCATCGCCAGGAGCGTGCGCGGCGTCCACCTTTCGCCGGACGGCGTCGGCGCGAGCCGCGTGCCTGACACCGTCGCCCGCCTCGGGGGCGACGAGTTCGCCGTGCTGCTCGCCGACGCCGACGTGACCGAGGCGTGCGTCGTCGCCAGCCGGGTGCTGCAGGAGTGCGAGGAACGTTTCGCCATCGACGGTCGCGAGCTCGACGCCGCCGCCAGCATCGGCGTGGCCGTGGGCCCGTCGACGTGGACAGGGGCCGACCTCCTGCGCAACGCCGACGTCGCCATGTACGCGGCCAAGGAGGCCGGCGGCGCCCGCTTCGCCATGTTCGACCCGGAGATGCACACCCTGGCCGTCGAACGGCTGGCCCTCGAGGCCGACCTGCGCGACGCCATCGCCGGCGGCAAGCTGACGCTGCACTACCAGCCGATCGTCGACGCCACCACGAGGATGGTCACCAAGGTCGAGGCCCTGGTGCGGTGGGTACACCCGACCCGGGGGATGCTGCCGCCCGACCGCTTCATCCCGCTGGCCGAGGAGACCGGGCTCATCGTCCCGCTCGGCGCCTGGGTCCTGGCCGAGGCCTGCCGCGAGATCGCGGGCTACACCACCGGCCTCCGGGTCGCCGTCAACCTCTCGGCCCGCCAGCTCGACGATGCCGGCTTCGTGGACACCGTGGCCCAGGCCCTGGCCGACTCCGAGCTCGACCCGTCGCGCCTCGTGCTCGAGATCACCGAGAGCGTGGTGATGTCGCACGACGCCTCGGCCTTCGCCGTGCTCGACGAGCTGCGCGGCCTCGGCGTCAGCCTGGCCATCGACGACTTCGGCACGGGCTACTCGTCGCTGAGCCGGTTGCGGGCCATGCCGGTGGCCGAGATCAAGATCGACAAGTCGTTCATCGACGAGGTCGACGACGAGGAGGGGCGCACCCCGGTGGTGGCGGCCGTCATCGCGCTGGCCCACGGCCTCGGGCGGCAGGTCGTGGCCGAAGGCGTCGAGACCGCGTTCCAACTCGCGGCCCTCGACCGCCTTGGTTGCGACTTCCTGCAGGGGTACCTCTTCAGCCGGCCGCTGCCGGCGGACGAGCTGGCCCAACTGCTCGCCATGCCCGTCCCCTTCCCCGACATCGAGGCCGCCGGCGCGACCGGTTCGAGCGCGTCGCTGATGGACGCGGTGATGCACGCCGTCGAGCCCCACGACGACGCCGCCGCCGAGCAGCTCGTGCGGGGGCTGCTCGTCCAGCTCTCGCGCCTCACCAACCTGGAGTCGACCTACGTCACGTCGGTCGACCTCGACAAGGGCGAGCAACGCATCCTCGTGGCCAACAACCAGGCCGACCTCGAGATCCCCGAGGGCATGACGGTGCCGTGGCGGGACACGGTGTGCCAGCGGGCGCTGGCCCACGGACCCCGGGCCACGGCGTCGGTGGCGCGCGACCTCCCCGGGAGCCCGGGCGCCGCCGCCCTCGGTCTGCGCACGTACGCCATGGCGCCCATCACCAGGCCCGACGGCGAGCTCCTCGGCACCCTGTGCGCGGCCAGCACGTCGGAGCAGCCGGTCGACGACAACACCGTCGCTCTCCTCGACGTTTTCGCCCGGCTGATCGCCGACGCCCTCGAAGCCCGCTACCGCGCCGGCTGACGCCGGCCGACGAGGCTGAAGGTGGCGAAGGCCGCCAGCGCGGCGATGGTCGACGCGAGCAGGACGCCGACCTTGGCGCTGTCGACCAGCGCGGGCTCACCGGCGAAGGCGAGCACGGCGACGAACAGCGAGACGGTGAAGCCGACGCCGCCCACGATGCCGATGCCGACCACATGTGGCCAGTGAACGCCCTCGGGCAGCTTGCCGCCGGCGAAGCGCACCGCCAGCCAGGTGGCGCCGGTGATGCCGACGGCCTTGCCCGCTACGAGGCCGACGACGACGCCGGCCACGACCGCGGCCGCGCCAGGCCGGTCGAAGGCGGATGCGCCGATGGCCACGCCGGCGTTGGCCAGGGCGAACAGCGGGAGGACGACGGCGGTCGTCCAGCGCTCGACCTTCGGTTCGAGGTCGCGGCCGACCGCGGCCGGCATGGCCAGCGCGAGCACGACGCCGGCGATCGTCGGGTGGACGCCCGATCGGTAAACGGCCAGCCAGAGGACGACGCCGGCGACGGCGTACACCGCGAGCGACCTGACGCCCCGCCGGTTCAGCACGACGACGGCCGCGGTGACCAGCGCGGCCGCGGCCAGGGCCATCAGGTCGACGCCCTCGGCGTAGAAGACGGCGATGACGACGATGGCGCCGATGTCGTCGACCACGGCCAGGGTCAGGAGGAAGAGCCTCGCCGCCGGCGGGACGCGCCGCCCCAGCACGCCGACGACGCCGAGGGCGAAGGCGATGTCGGTGGCCATGACGATGCCCCACCCCGCGCTCCCGGGCCGGCCCCGGTTCACGGCGGCGTAGAGCAGCGCGGGCACGACCATGCCGCCGATGGCGGCGGCGGCCGGCACCATCGGCGCCCGCCGCTCGCGCTTGATCTCGCGGCCGACGACGAGGAAGAACAGCGCCATCAACCCGTCGTTGACCCAATGGCCGAGGTCGAGCGACCCGTGCCACACCTCCACGTAGCCGGCGCGCCAGGGCGAGTTGGCCCACACCAGCGCCACCGCCGTCGCCGCCAACAACCCGGATTCTCGTGAGATGCGCACTCGGATGCCGAGTGCCTATCTCACGAAAGCCCGGAGTGGCGCCATACGGTGGGCCGCGTGACCACTGCGCTCGTCGCCGCCGCCGGGGCCGTGGGCGCGGTGGTGCGCTACCGCATCGGCGTGGCCGTCGGCGTGCGCACGTTCCCGTGGGCGACGCTGGCCATCAACGTGACCGGCTGCTTCCTCCTGGCCGTGGTGCTCACCGGGCCGTGGGTGGCGCGCTGGTCGGCCTCGACCACCACCGCGATCGCGGTCGGCTTCCTCGGCGCCTATACGACCTTCTCGACCTTCGGCTACGAGACCTTCACCATGGTGCGCACCGATCGGGCCGGGGCCGCGCTCGCCTACGTCGCCCTGTCGCTTGCTGGTGGACTGGCCGCCACCGCCGCCGGCTACGCCGTGGCCCGCTAGCCCGGCTCAGAACGACGGCGGCCGCAGCAGGGTGATCTGGCCGGTGCCGAAGTCGGCCACGTAGAGGCCCCCGGGTCCGAAGGCGAGGTCGAGGGGTGTGCCGCCGACGAAGAAGTCGACCGGCCGGCCGGTGACGCCCCTCGGCCCCACCGGGACCCGCACGATCTTGTGGCCCTGGGTGCCGTTGAAGCTGCCGAACTCGGCCACGAACAGGTCGTTGCCCCAGAACGAGCCCTCCGGTCCAGGCCCGAAGGCGAGGCCGTCGGCCGACACGTGCAGGCCGAGCGCCTGCTCGGGCTTCTTGTGATTGGGGTCGCACGGGTACCAGCGGTAGGCGGCGGCGTTGTCGCCGACCTCGGGCTCGCCGTTGGGCCCGGCCCGGTAGACGCAGCCCGGGAACCCGAAGTCCGTGGTCGGCCACGTCGGGGGCGGCGTGGGCGAGACCGTCGTCCGCATCAGCAGGTCTTCGCCGTAGGGGTCGAGCATGTCGGACCCGTTGGTCGCGAGCCACGCCTCGTTGGTGCCGGGGCGGAAGGCGACGTCGTAGGGGTTGCGCATACCCTTGCCCTCGACGACGAGCGATCCGATCGGCGCGGTTGAGGGCGTGAGGCCCCTGGCCGAGAGCCGCACCGACAGCAGCGCCCCGCTCAACGGTTCTTCGGCCCCGAACGGCGTGCCGTCGTCGGTCGAGCTGCCGTTGGTGATGTAGAGCCGGTGGCCGAGCACGGCCAGGTTGTTGGTGTTGTGGCGCCCGTTGGGCAGCTCGGACACGACCAGGCGGCCGGCGGTCGAGGCCGCGCCGCCCGATGGCGGCATGGCCCACACCCGGCCGTCACGGGTTCGCCCGGGGCGGGTCGAAGGCGTCGAGTCGGACACGAACACCGTGCCGTCGGGCGCCTGGACCACGCCGAGCGGGCTGTCGAAGCCGGTCGCAAATTCGACGGCCGGCCCGAGGAGGCCGGCCGGCAGGAGGGGGAGTCGGAAGATCGTCCCGAGGGAGTAGCTCGCCACCAGGAGGGCGTCGCCCGAGGACGAGAAGGCGATGCTCGTCGGCGTTGGCACCGACACGCCGAGCGCCACCGCCGTCGGTGGTGGCGCCGGAACCGGTGGCGGGGCGACCGCCGCGCCCACGACGGTGAGCAGGCCCCGCATCTCCGTGTGGACGGTGCAGAAGAACGAGTAGGTGTTGGGCGCCAGTGCCTCGACGCCGGCCACGGGCGACGTGCCGGTGACGATGGTCGCGCTCTTGAACAGCGGCTGGCCGTTCGACCCCCGCTCGACCGCGGTCACGTCGTGGGGGACGCCGTCGGTGTTGACGAAGGTCAGGCCCGTGCCCTGCACGACGCGCACCTCGGGCGGGAGGAAGCGGCTCCCGTTGGCCACGACCACGTTCGGCACCGCGGTCGCGGGGGCGGGCCCGCCCACCACCGCGACCGCGAGCGCCGCCCCCAGCAGGATGACGACCGCACCGATCCGTCTCATGCGAACAACCCCGGCATCGGCGCGCCGTACAACGGGTCGGGATCGTGCAGCCAGTTCTGCAGCACCGCTTGGTAGACCGACCGCAGGTCCGTGGTCGGGGGAAGGTTGTCGGCCGGGGCCAGGGTCGTGCCCAGGTCGGGGTGGTCGCCGTGCAGGCCGGGCACGAGAGCACCGCCGGCCGGGCCCACGAGGAACAGCGGGCTCGCGGTGCCGTGGTCGGTGCCGCCGCCGTTCTCGCCCACCCGGCGGCCGAACTCGCTGCACGTCATCACCATCGTGCGGGCCTTGAGGTCGGCCGACATCGGCGCGATGCCATTGGCCGCGTCGCCGTCGAAGAAGGCGCCGATGGCCTGGTCGACGGTGCCGAGGGCTTGTTCCTGCAACGGCACCTGGGTCGCGTGGGTGTCGAAGCCGTCGATGCGCACGTACACGCACTCGAGGCCGAACTGGCCTTCGAGGAGGACGCGGGCCGTGATCAGCGCGTTGGTCACGGGGTTGACGGTCGTGGGCGTCGCCGGCGCGTTCTCGAGGGCCTCGACCAGGTCGACGGTCGACTCGACCATCTGGCCGGCGAACTGCCGCAGCGGCTCGGCCGACGAATGCAGGCCGAAGAGCTCGGCGGCGTCGTGGCGAGCATCGCCGATCGCCTGGGTGCCGTCGGCGAACGACAGCGGGATGCCGGGCAGGTTGACGCCCTGCTTCTCCCGGCCGCGGAAGATGAGCGGCAGCTCGTAGCCCACGGCCACGGCCCGCAGCTCGCCCACGCCGACGCCGGCCCGGTCGAGGTGGCGGCCGAGCCAACCCGAGTCGGGGGCGACTTCGGGTTGGCCCGACTGCCACGTATCCATGCCGACGAAGTGGGAGAAGGAGTGGCTCGGGTAGTCGACGCCCTGCACCACCGCCACCCGGCCTTCCTGGTACATGCCGTGGAGGCGGGGAAGGGCCGGGCTGAGGGCGAGGGCGTGGGCCGCGTCGCCGGGGCGGTCGAGCGGCAGCACCGCCGACGGGGCGTAGCCGATCGTCGGTCGCACCTGGCGGTAGACGGAGTAGCGCTGGGTGCCGTCGGCGTCGTCGGTCGGCACCACGGTGTTGAGGCCGTCGTTGCCGCCGCCGAGGAAGATCACGACCAGCCGGTTGCGGCCCGTCGTCGCCGGGTCGGGGGCGGTGGCGGCGAACGCCTGGCCGATCCTCCCGGTGAAGGGCGCCAGCGTGGGCAGGGCCGCCAGCGCCGCGCTGCCGGTGAGGAACCGGCGCCTGGTGATGCCGCGGGACCCGCCCATCACATGACCTCCCAATCGGGGCTCGTGGCCAACAGGATGAAGACACCGCTCTGGAGCTCGTCCTCGGTCGCCCCCGGTTGGCCCCGGCGGGATCGCACGTAGCTCTTGAGCGCGCCCAGGGTCGTCGGCCTGAGGTAGCCGAGCCCCATGGCCGCGATCCACTGGCCGCCGCCGGCCTCGATGTCGGTGCTCGGCGGCAGCGGCGCCCGCAACAGCGGGCCGACGTTCTGGCGGACGATGGCGAAGGTGTACGCCAGGTCGTAGCGGGCCAGGGCGGTGGTCGTCGAGATCCAGCCCTTCCCCACCGGCCAGCCGCCGACGTTGGGCGGGTAGAAGAGTTGCTGGCCCGCCCGGGTGAGCGGCGGCACGTAGGAGTTGTCGTCGAACGAGGCGTTGACGATCTTGGCCGCGTGGACGGCGATCTCGACCGGCTGGCGCACCGACTGCTTGCCCGCGGGGGCATCGGGGAAGCGGAAGCGGTCGTTGACGAGCAGCCGCCGCAGCGCGGGCTTGATCTCCCAGTTGTTCTTGACGAGGGCGGCGGCCACGTCGTCGACCAGCGGGTCGGGCTGGGTGAACAGGTTCAGCGTCGAGGGCGCGTAGGCCAGGCTCTGCACCATCTTGTAGGCCACGAACTTGGGCGCCACCGACTGGGCCAGGACGACGTCGATGAGCGCCTTGTACTCCTCGGCCTCGCCGTTGGTGATGGTGGTGCCGAGCACGACCTTGTCGCCCTTGTCGTGCTGGCCGGTGACGAAGCGGGCCTGGCCGGTGCCGGGGTCGACGACCCATCCGGTGAGGACGCGGGCCGCTTCCCTGATGTCGTGCTCGGTGTAGACCTGCGGGAACGTGCCCAGGGTGAACAGCTCGAGGAACTCGCGGGCGTAGTTCTCGTTGGGGTTGTTGACGGTGCTGACGTCGCCGTCGAGCCACTGGAGCATGGCCCCGTCGATCGTCATCGCCTGGCACATGGCCCGGAAGTTGCCGAGGCTGTGCTTGCGCAGCGTCTGGTTCTGGCGCATCACGTACTCGAGGGGCGGTCCCTCGGGGTGGACCGACGTGGCCCAGTGGTCGTGCCAGAACAACGTCATCCGCTCCTCGAGCGGGTACGGCGTGTTCTTCATCCGGGCCAACCACCACTGCTGGGCCACCTGGGCGTTGGCGCCGTTCTGGGCCAGCAGGAAGTTGACCTCGTCGGTCTGGACCGGCCTGATGGTCGGGTCGGGCACCGCCAGCAGGTGGTCGACGGCGGCGGCGTAGGGCTTGCCCGCCCACCCGTCGAGGTCGGTGGCGGTGGCCCCGAAGGCGGCGCGACCGAACAGCCTGGCCACGTGCGCCCTCGACGCGATCGGGTCGCTCATCCCCCACCCCTCCCGAGGTCCCCACGACCCCTCGGGGTCGGAAACGGGGGAGCTACGCCTTCCTTACGGCGTTTCCGGGAAGATTTCTCAGCCGGCGTCTTTCTCGCCCGGCAACAGGTCGCGCTCGGAGCGGTGCCACACCGGGCTGTCGCCCGCGGTCTCGACGTTGAAGCCGTAGTCGAACACCAGCGAACCGCCGTAGGTCGCGCCCCACGACACGAGGACGGCAACGACGACCGAGAGGGCGGCGATGCCCGAGGGCGTGACCGCCTCGCGGTTGTACGCCGCCAGCCGGAGACCGATGTCGACCAACGCCAGCACCGTGACCGTGACCATGATGGTGGCGTGGGTGTTCACCGTGCGCCTGGCCTGGGTGCCCGGCTCCGACGAGCGCAGCCAGTCGAACACGCCGGTGAGGGCGGCGGCCACCGACACCAGGGCCCCGCCGACGAACACGAACGTGGCCCCGTGCCACAGTTCGCGGGCCCACGTCCGGTCGGCGCCGCCCACCGCCGAAGCCACGTCGAACGCCGCCGCCAGCAGGTACGCGCCCACGGGGATGTCGGTGAGCGGAGGGTGGAACGGCTTGCCCGCCCAGCCCCTCATGCCTTTGAACGCCCGGCCCCGCAACGTGATCGCCGGCTTGATCGAGAACTTTCGCATGGCCCGATCCTAAGGCCGGGTGGCCTTCTATTGTCAAGCATTCTTGTTATAGACTTCTCTCCATGATGCGAAAACGGGGCGACGACGCCCTCGACGCCGTGGCCGGCCTGACCGACCAGGTGCGGCGCCAGCTCTTCGCCTTCGTCTCGTCGTCGGCCGAGGCGGTGGGGCGGGACGAGGCCGCGGCCGCGGTCGGCATCAAGCGGGCGTTGGCCGGCTACCACCTCGACCAGCTCGTCGAGGCCGGGCTGCTCGAGGCCACGTATACCCGCCGCAGCGGCCGCACCGGCCCGGGCGCGGGCCGGCCGGCCAAGCTCTACTCGCCGTCGGCCGTCGAGCTCACCGTCCAACTCCCGCCCCGCGACGACGCCCTCGTCGCCCACCTGCTCGCGACCGCCGTCGAGTCCGACACCTCGGGCGCGACCCGCCGCGCCCTGCGCCGCGCCACCCGAGCCGCGGGTCGGGCCCTCGGCCGCGAGCTGGCCGCCAAGCCCCGCCGTCGCCTCATCGAGGCCCTTGAAGCCCGTGGTTACGCGCCCGTCGTGGACGACGACGGCGGCATCCGCCTCCGCAACTGCCCGTTCCACCACCTCGTCGGCGACCACCTCGACCTGGTGTGCGGCCTCAACCACGACCTCCTCGGCGCCGCCGTCGACACCGCCGGCAACGGCATGGTCGCCCACCTCGACCCCCAACCCGGCCGGTGCTGCGTGGTGTTGCGCCGGGGGTAGTAGGCGGGCGGCTCAGCCGGCGGAGGTCGTGGCCAGCACGGCCCCGCCCTCGACGGCGAAGGCGGCCGAGACCTGGAGCTTGGCGCCCGCGCCCATGGCCAGGCCGTGGTCGAAGGGCAGGGCCGAGGTCCAGCCGGCCGCCGTCGACACCGGGCCGGCGGCCGGTGCCGGCGACGACTTCCACGTGCCGGCCACATTGCCGTCGGGGCCGAACACGGTGGCGGTCACGCTGAGCTTGCTCAGGTCGACGGTCAGCGGCTCGTCGCCGAGTCGCTTCAGTGTCGCCGTACTCCCGTCGGGGGCGACGACGAGGGCGACCGCGGCCACGGGCGCGCGCACGAGGTCGTCCAGCAACCGTCGGAGCTCGACGGCCAACGCACCCCACGGGCCCGACACCGTGCCGCCGCCGAAGGTCGCGGTCACGCCGTCGACGGTCACGGTCTCGGCGGCGGCGTCGGGGACGCGGGTTGCGGTCAACGGGCCCGCGGCCGCGGCGGCCCGGGCGGCGGCGTCGAGCGCGCCCGCCTCGACCGGCCTGAGCCGTCCCGCGAAACGGCCGACCGCCGGCGACCGCACCGAACGCTGCATGGTGAAGCGGCCGTCGGCCTCGACCGCGAGGCGCTCCCGATCAGCCGGGGCGGTACGCCCGCCGGCCCGCACGTAGGTCACCACCGGCAGCGTGATCGCAGCCGCCGACGTCGTGGACGAGGGCGACAGCGAGATCGAGGCCGAGGTCGAACCGCTGGACCCGCCGCATCCACCGACCGCGAACGCAGCCACGGCCACGGCCAACAACGCCCGCACTAGGAGCCGGGCGACGGGTCGATGCTGGCCAGGGCGGCCACCGCGGCGTCGCCGTCGAACAACCCGAAGGTGGCAAACACGTGGAGGGCGTCGCCAGCCCCGACCGTGAGCCCGTGGTCGAAGGGCAGGTCGTACGACCAGCCGGGCCCGGCGTCGACCTTGGCATCACCGGCGACGCTGGTCGACCAGTTGCCTCCCTGCTCCCAACCCGGGCCCCACACCACCGCCCGCACCGAGAGCCCCGAGAGGTCGAGGCCGATGGGCTCGGAGCCCCGGTGGACGAGCTTGGCCGAGGAACCGTCGCCGGCCACGTCGAGGCCGACGGCCGCGACCGGCGACGAGGTCAACTCCCGCAACCACGTACGCAGCACGACCACCAGCGCGCCCCACGGCCCGGGCGGGTCGTTGCTCGAACCGGTGCGCAACGAGACGCCGTCGACCGTGATCGTCTCGGTGGCGGCGCCCGGAACCTGGGGCCCGGCCGGGGGCTCGACGGCCGCGGCAGCCGCGGCCAACGACGACACCTGCGCCGACAGCCCGTCGTCGAGCCGGCCGCCGAAGCGGCCGACCACGGGCGACCGCACCGAACGCCACAAGGTGAAGGTGCCGTCGTCCGCGACCTCCAACCGCTCCCGGTCGGGCGGCGGCGTACGCCCTCCCGAGCGGGTGATCGAAACCGTCAACGGGGCTTGACCTGCCACGTCCCGCCCTTGAAGTTCTGGATGGCGGCCACGAACTCGCGCACGTGGCGGGGCTGGACGCCGTGGTCGTGGGGATCGGCGTGGCGGCTCTCGTCGCCCATCATCGAACCGCTCGAGTAGGTGAACGGCTCCATGACCTCGAACTCGTCGGTCGCGCCGCTGACCGCGGCCAGCAGGGCGGTGACGAAGTCGGTGCCTTCGCTCGCCTTGTAGTTCATGGCGACCTGTTGGGAGAACGCGCCCTGCTTCAACCCGTGGAGGTCGACCACCGCCTTGCACGCGGCGCCGTGGGCCTCGTTGTCGTCGCCCTTGGCCATCGCCTTCTTGAACTGCTTGGCCACGGTGGACGAGCTCGAGCCGACGGCCGATTCGAGCACGCCGACGGGAGCGACCGAGCCGGTGGTCCGTTCGTAGTCGGCCGCGGTGACCTGGTACTCGTCCTGGAGCCCGACGAGGTGGCCGAACTCGTGGCCGATGGTGTTGGCTTCGTCGGTGTCGCCGAGGAACCACTCGCCGGCGTTGGCCCGGCCTTCGCCCGGCGTGACCTTCACCGTGTTGTCCTCGCCGCTGGCCACCGGCTTGAGCTCGAAGTTGATGTTGAGGGCTTCCTCGGTGCCGGTCTTCACCGCCTTGAACTTGTTCCATGCGGTCGTGACGAAGCCCGGCCAACTGGCCTTGGGCGTGTTGTCGGTGAACTTGATCTTGGAGGTGACGTGGATCTCGTCGGCCTTGATCTCCCACGTGTAGCGCGACGTCATCCCGATGTTGGCGTTGCCGCCGACGTTCTCGTGCCAGTCCCGCTCGACCCGGCCGGTGCTGCTCCCCGGGGCGACGGTGTCGAGCTTGGCCCAGGTCGCGCCGTTGGCGATGCCGTTGGCCGTCAGGCCCTGCGCCGTCTGGAAGGCGGTGAGCGCGGTCTTGGTGGCCTCGTCGAAGTCGTTGGTGATCGGCACCGGCGGCTTGGCCCCGGCGGTGTTGAGCTTCTCCTGCAACTCCGTGACCGCCGGGCCGCTGGCGGGCGGTGGGCCGGCCGAGACCGTGGGATGGATCGACGTTCCGGCGTCGGCGATGGCCACCGGGTTGGCGCCGTCCGGGCCCGCGACCTTCTTCTCCTCCAGCGTCGTGGTGTCGACACCGCCGCCGGGCGCGGCCAGGTCGAGGGCAGCCCACGTCTTCTTGCCGACCACGCCGTCGGCGGTGATCTTGTTGGTCTTCTGGAACGAGCGCACCGCGGTGAACGTCTTCGACCCGAAGCGGGCGTCGATGACCAACGGCGGCACCGCGCTCTTGGTGGCGTTGAGCTTCTGCTGCAGGACGCCGACGTGCTCGCCGCTGCTGCCGATGAGTGCCGTCGGCCTCGACCCCGCCTTGCCCGCGGCCTTGCGCTGGACCGCCGACACCGCCGCCCGGTTGCCGGCCGACTGCTGCAGCCGCAACAAGCCGAGCCCGGTGATGGTCTCGTGGTCGCCGGGAACGAGGACCGAGCCCTGCTGCTCGATCCCGCCCCGGGCCCTCGGCTCGGCCGGAACGGTGGCAGGGACGTGCGCCACGGTCCGGTCGTTGCGCGCGCCCACCCACGAAGTATGCGTCCGGCGGGCCACGGCAGGCCAGGGCACCGAGGGCAACCCTCGTGCCCGGAAGGGCAATCAGTCGCCGAAGCAGGCGAACGGCGTCCCGAGGTGCAACCCGGCCGCGCCGCTTATGAGCTGGCCCGGCGTGGTGCCGAACAGGGCGGCGATGTCCTTGGCGTCGTGGGCGATGGCGGCCCGGTCGCCCGGGTAGTGGGCGTTGGCCGACGAGCCCACGCCCAGGCAGCTCGCGCCGGGGTTGGCGGCCGCCGAAGCCGCGCCCCCGGAAGCTACGAGCACGCCGATGGCGATGACGGCGGCGATGGCGAGGCGGCGCATGTCGCTACGCCGCCGGGTGACGCCGGCGGACGACCGCGGCCCGGACGCCGAGGATCACCGTCGCCAGCGCGCACACCAGGAACGTGACCCATGCCAGGTTGGCCACGGCCTGCCGCGGGTCGTTCCACTCGCCGTGGTGGTCGAGCACGCCGGCCAACACGAACCCGACCACGGCCAGGCCGACCAACGTGGCGAACGTCCTGCGATTGGTGAGCCGATCCATCGTGTCCATGACTACCGCCTCCTCCTCTGGGGAATGGCGCCATCGTCCGACGCCCGCGGTCCCGGCCACACGAGGCCACGGTCCCGACGTTCCGGGACCGCCAACGGTCCCTGTTCGGGCGGCACCGGCTGTGTCTCAATGGGCAGCATGGGCGACGACCGATCGGCGTCACCGGGGGCCCTGCTCCTCGCGCGCCTCCTCGCCCTGGCCTCGGTCGCGCTGGTCGCCGGTGGCAGCACCCTCGTCGTGTTCGGCGACCACGCCCTCGACGTCGACAGCGGCCGCTACTTCTTCACCGGTGCGGTGGCCGGCCTGAGCTACGCCGCCTGCGGCTACCTGCTCGCCGTCCATCGCCCGGACAAACTCCTCGGATGGGTCTTTGTCGGGCCCATGGCGGTGGGCATGTCGCTGTCCGCTCTGGCCCTGCCCCTGAGCGCGTACGACGCCTCGGGCCCCGGCGGCCCCGCGTGGATACGGCTGCTGGCGGCCACGCCGTCGTGGTGCTGGCTCGCGGCCGGCGTGTGGCTCCCGACGATCGTCGTCGTCCTGCTGACGAAGCCCACGCTCGACCGCCTCGCCCGCGCCATCGTCGTCTCGGCCCTCGTCCTCACCGTGCCCCTCGCGGTGTTCGGCCTGACGAACCCGTTCCCCTACCCCGACGGGCCGGCGCAGTCGCCGCTCGCCATCACCAACCGGGCATGGATCGACGCGAGCTACGCGCTGTATCCGTGGCTGTGGCGGGTGGTGCTCGGCCTCTCGGTGCTGGCCCTCGCCCGCCTCGCCAGGCGGTGGCGGGTCGCGGGCCACGACGAGCCCGAGCTCGCATGGTTCCTCACCGGCGGCCTGGCCGCGATGCTCACGATCCTGTCGTCGGCCTTCCCGGCATGGGCCGACCGGCTGCCCGACCACGGCGCCGCCATCCCCTATCTCCACGTGGTGGCCTTGCCCTTCGTGGCCGTCGCCTCGGTGGTGGCCATGCTGCGCTACCGGCTCTGGGGGATCCAGCTCGCCCTCCACCGCACGCTGACGTGGCTGGCGCTGATGGCCGGCGCCGTCGGGGTCTACGCCTCGCTCGCCGGCCTCGGCGGCAAGCTCATCGGCCGGGGCAACGGGTTCGGGCCATCGCTGCTCGCGGCCGCGGTGATCGCCGCCCTCCTCGCCCCGGCCCAGCGGGGCGTCGAGTCCATCGTCGACAAGCTGGTGTACGGGGCCAGGCGCGATCCCTACGCCCTCGTGGGCCAGCTCGGCGCCGGGCTCCAGGGCATCGTCTCGACCGACGAGCTCGTGCCCGCGGTCGTGGACGCCCTCGCTTCCGCGCTCCACCTCCCGTACGTCGCCGTCGAGGTTCCGGTGGCCGACGAGTGGCGCACGATCGCGGTCGCCGGCACCCCGCCTCCGGCGTGCGTGACCGT
>JAXDPV010000005.1:0-21467 GCA_034668185.1 Actinomycetota bacterium | reverse complement strand
TTCGACCACTGGGACCGGTTCTTCCTCCCGAGCGTCGCCCAGGTCGAGTACCGGGTGGACGGTTGGCTCCGCATCACCAACTCGATCCTGCACCTGCCGATGTCGGCGTTCCGAACGAGGGCGTGGTTCGTCGTCAGGTTCTGGACCAAGGCACCGCCGAGCGTCGTCAAGCCCATCGTGCTCGCCCGGGGCAAGCAGATACTCAAGCAGGACGCGTTCATGCTCAAGGCCCAGACCGAGAACACGAAACAGTTCGGCGGAGAGCGCTACACGTCCACCGACCTCGACCTCCTCGGCAACGCCATCTGGCGGTTGCTGCGGCTCGCAGAAAAAGGCGAGGTCGTCGACGTCGACCTGCCGCCGCGGCAGGTCAGCTTCCGGGTCTGACTAGGAACCCATCACCGCCAGCTCGGCCAGGGCGATCGGCAGCATCCCCGAGCCGGCGATGGAATCGTTGAACGACCGCAGCCCGCCCCGATCCTCGGCGAGATAGCGGGCGCGGATGCGGTCGATCTCCAGGGCACCGGTCAAGTACGAAGACGCCTGCGTCGGCCACGAGCAGTACCGCCCGACCTCGGCCCGGGCCGTGGGCTCCGACAGCGAGGCTTTGGTCGACATGAAGGTCACGGCCTGCTCGAACGACATGTCGCCGATGTGCAACGAGGTGTCGACGACGATGCGGGCGGCCCGGAAGATGCGGGCGTCGAGCTGGCAAAGCTCGTGTCGAGGGTCGGTGAAGAACCCCTGCTCCCGCATGAGCTTCTCGGCGTACAACCCCCACCCCTCGGTGAAGTACGACGTCCCCAACACCTTGCGCAGCGGCCGACGATGCAGGTGGACCGTCACCAGGTGCCAGTGGTGGCCGGGGTAGGCCTCGTGTACCGACACCGCCGGGATTGACGAGTACGAGTTGGTCTCCAACCGCTTCTGCACCTCGGCATCGGACACGCCGGCCGGCGGGAAGGGCACGAAGAACGTCCCCGTCAGCGAAGGCCGGAAGGCCGGCGGCGACGAGTACGACGCCACCGCCAGCACCGGACGCTGGAACGGCGGCGACGGCAACACCCGGCACGCCTCGCCCGCCGGCATCGTCACGATCCCGGTTTCGTGGAGGAACGCACGGGCCCGCTCGGTCCACGACTCGTAGGCGTCCCGCATGGCCTCCGGCGTCGGCGGATGGTCGGCATTCAACTTCTGCACCAACGCACGCCAGTCGCCGCCGCCCGACGGATCGATCGACAAAGCCAACGAGGACATCTCGGCGCTGATCGAGTCGTACGCCTCCTGCCCCCGAGACCGCATCTCCCGGGCGCCGTAGCCGAGCAACTCCTTCTCGGTGAGCAGCGCGCTGTAGCGCTCCTCGCCGATCGCATAGGGACCGGTCGCTTCCAACGACTCCAAGAACGACAGAAAACCTTCCAACGCGGCAGCCGCCTCCTCGCCCGCCTCGGCCAAAGCAGAACGCAACGCCGGGTCGGCGACCTCCGCGGGGACGAGGTCGCGGGCATACACCACACCCGCCCGAGCCGTGCCCTTGGCCCGCTCGACGAACACGGAACTGGCCAACGCCGGATCGAGGTTCTCCCGGGCCGCGGCCAACACGCCAGGAACCGCCCGCAGGCGAGCGGAGGCGAACGCCACCAGTTCGGGCTCGGGGTGGATGCGGTTCAAGAACAGCGAGAACACGCCCGACAGGCACGGCCCGAGATAGGTGGCCGGGTCGCGCCGCCACACCGCCCAGTCCTCCATCACCTGCCGGCCGCGCAACGTCGAGATCACCAGGTCGCGGTCGATGCGCTCGTCCAACGACAGGTCGGCGTCGGCCAACGAAGCAAACGTCGACAGCCACGTGGCATCGGACGAAGACCGACGCGAGAAGTCGGCGGCACCGAACGAACCGAGCTGGTCGTCGTAGCCGTCGATCCCGAGCGCCGTCGCCCGGGTCGGGCTGTCCTCCATCTCCGAGGCGATGAAGCGGTCGATCAGGTCGTCGATGTTCGAAGGCTCAGGCATCGGCCGCGGAGCCTAACGAGCGAAGAGCGGTGGCCGGAGGTGGCACCAGTAAGATCGCCCGAATGGAGCGCAGCGAATGAGGGCGAAGGCACGACCATGGCGCGGCTCCGCTTTCGCCCCGGTGCCCGCCTACGGGCATTGCTCGGCCCTGACCCGCAAGGGGTCAGGCAGAGCCTCGTCGCGCTCGTCCTGAACTCCAGCACCAGCCTGGTCGCGGGCGCCTTCCTCGGGTCGATCACCTCCACGTTTGAACGCCTGCCCGGCCTGCTGGTCCTCGTGCCCGCGGCCATCGGCCTGCGGGGCAACATCTTCGGCGCCTTCGGCAACCGCATCAGCACGACCATCCACTCGGGCACGTTCCGGCTCTCGACGAGGAGGGACACCGTCCTCGGCCAGAACGTCCTGGCGGCCTCGATCCTCACCCTGGCGATGTCGTGCATCCTGGCCGCGGGGGCCAAGGCCATCGCCGTCGCCCTCGGCGTCGAGCACACGATCTCGCTGCTCGACCTGGCGGTCGTCTCGATCGTCGGCGGCGCCCTCGGCTCTGTCGTCGTGCTCGCTTCGACCCTCGGGCTGGCCGCCGGCGCCGTCCGCTACGGGTGGGACCTCGACAACGTGACCGCGCCCCTCGTCTCCACCCTCGGCGACGTCCTCACCCTGCCGGCCCTGTTCATCGGCACCTACCTCGTCGGCCGGCACGTGATCACGCCCGCCCTCGGCGTCGCCCTGGTGATCGCCTCGCTGGCCAGCCTCCTCGTCGGCCTGCGGTCGCACCTCGACCAGCTACCCCGCATCGTCAGGGAAAGCCTGCCCGTGCTCACCATCGCCGGGGCCGTCAGCGCCATGGCCGGCATCGTCCTGGAGAAGCGCTTCGGCTCGTTCTCGCACTATCCCGCGCTGCTCGTCCTCGTGCCTGCCCAGCTCTCCAGCGCCGGCGCCCTCGGCGGCATCCTCAGCGGCCGCCTGTCGAGCAAGCTCCACCTCGGCTTGGTCGAGCCCGCGCCCGTCCCGTCGAGGGAGGCCCGCAGCGACATGGCGCTGGCGGTGGTTCTCGCCGCCCCGGTGTTCGCCTTCAACGGCATCGGCGCCCACCTCGTGGGCCGGGCCCTGGGCCACGCCAGCCCCGGCCTGATCCAGATGGCCCTGGCCTCGGAGATGGGCGGTTTCGCCGCCATGCTCTTCGTCCTCGCCCTCGCCTACTACGGGACGATCGTCGCCGTCCGGGTGGGTGTCGACCCCGACACCTACGGCATCCCGGTCGTCAGCTCCAGCGTGGACTTCATCGGCGCCTTCACCCTGATCCTCGCCATCGTGCTGCTCGGCATCGGATAGCTACCATAGGAACGGCTCTGCCATGGAAGATCGACCACGAAACCTGAAGGCCATGCTCGCCGAGGCCAAAGACGCCTCCGAGCTGATGGTCGACCTCGCCTACGCCGCCGTGTACTTCGGCGACCACGACATGGCCGAGGAAGTCACCGACCTGGAGGAGAATCTCTCCGGCCTGGTCCACGAGATGCGGGCGATATGCGTCGTGGCCGCCCGCTCTCCGAGGGACGCCGATGCCATGGCCTCGGTGCTCCAGGTGATCGGCGCCATCGAGCGCATCGGCAACGCCGCCGTCGACATCAGCCGCATCGTCACGAGGCGCCTCGGCATCCCCCGGGCCCTCGTCGCCGACCTGAGCGCGGCCGAGGAGGTCTCCCACCGGGTGGCGGTCAGGGAGGGCTCGCACATCGCCCACCGTCCGCTGTCCGCCCTCGAGCTGCCGGTGCGGGCGGGCATGAGCGTGGTCGCCATCAGAAGGGGCCGCAACTGGATCACCAACGTCGTCGGCGACGAGGTGCTGATGCCGGGCGACGTCCTCTTCCTCCAAGGTGCGAGGGAGGGCATCCCCGTGCTGCGCTCGCTCACCAACGCGCCCGAGTGGGAGCCGCCCCAACCCGAGGGCACGGTGTCCGAGCTCGACCGGGCCATCGACGTCCTCGTCGAGATGAAGAACGTGTCCGAGGTCGCCGTCGGCCTGGCCTACTCGGCGCTCGTGCTGCGAGACCGCGGCCTGGCCAGCGAGGTCAACCACCTCGAAGACCGCCTCGACGAGATGCGGGAGCGGCTCGAGGCGTGGGTCCTGCGGGCGGCCGCCGACCACCCCGACCCGTCGCCGCTGCGCGGGCTCTTGCACCTATCGAGCGCGGCCGAGGAGATCGGCGACGCCGCCCAGCAGATGGTGTGGTTGATCGAGAAGGGTGAGGAGCTCCACCCGGTGCTCGCCCTCGCCCTCGGCGAATCCGACGAGGTCGTGGCCCGGGTGCCGGTCGCGCCCGGCTCGCCGGCCGACGGCAAGTCGCTGGGCGCGCTCAGGCTCGAGACCGAGACCGGGTTCTTCGTCCTCGCCATCCGCCGCGGCGGCCGTTACTTCTACCGGCCGAGGCCCGACGTGGTGCTCGCCCCCGGCGACGAGCTCATCGCCACCGGCCCCGACGAAGGCCACGCCCTGCTCGCCGAGGTCTGCGGCTTCACCTTGGTCGAGGACGACGAGACCGGCGAGAACGAGCTGGTGCCGGCTACAGCCAGTCGCGGCGCTTGAAGTAGCGGTAGCCGACGACGGTGATGGCCAACATCAAGCCGACGGCGTAGGGGTAGCCGTAGCGCCAGCGCAACTCGGGCATGTGCTGAAAGTTCATGCCGTAGATCCCGGCGACCAACGTCGAGCCGAGGAGGATGGCGCCCCACGACGTCATCTTCTTCATCACCTCGTTCATGCGGTTCGACATGATCGCCAGGTGGGCGTCGACGGCGTTGTTCAACAGCTCCCGCTGCGAGTCGAGCAGGTCGATGGCCCGCAACACATGGTCGTACACGTCCTGAAAATGCAGCAGGGCCAGCGGGTCGATCCACTCGACCTCCTGGCGCAGTAGGGCCGAGATCACCTCGCGCAGCGGCTGCACCCGCCGCCGGAACGTCACCAGCTCGCGCCGCAACTCGTACAGCGACTGCTGGGTCGTGCGCTCGTCGCCGAGGCCCTTTTCGAAGATGCGCTCCTCGATCTCCTCCAGCCGGTCCTCGCCGGCGTCGGTGCGGTCGAAGTAGCCGTCGACGAGGTCGTCCAACACGATGTACAGGAGGAAGCCGGCCGTGGCCTCTTCCGGCCCGCTGCGTTCGAAGCGGCGGCGGGCGCTGTCGAGGGACCACGGCAGCCCGTCCTCGCCGGTGGCCCGCACGGTGACGACCCAACCCGGCCCGACGAACACGTCGATCTCGGCGAAGGTTGCCGAGTACGCCACCACGAAGGCGTGCGTCGGGTAGCGCTCGAGCTTGGGCCGCTGGCCGTGTTTGGTGGCGTCCTCCATGGCCAGGTGGTGGAGGGAGAACTCCTCCTGGATGCACCTGAAGTCGTCGTCGACGGCGTCGACGGCGTCGACCCACACCAGCGTTCCCTCGGTGCCGACGACGTCGGAGATCGTCGCCGAGTCGATGTCGTGGCGCGCCCCCTCGGCGGTGTAGGTCGAGACGGTGATCGTCACGCGACCACGTGCTCGGCGAAGAAGGCGAGGATGCGTGCCCACGCGTCCTCGGCCTCGGCTTCGTGGTAGCCGGCCCTCATGCCGGTCTCGATGCGGGCCATCCACGATGGTGCGTTGTCGAAGGAGAGGAACGCGTGGCCGACGCCCTCGTAGACCTTGACGTCGTGGGCCACGCCGAGCTCGGCGAGGTGGGCTTCGAGGCGCCCGGCCTGGGGGGCGAACCGCTTGTCGAGGGCGCCGTAGCTGGCGACGACCGGGCACACCGACTGCAGCTTGGCCCTGTCCTTGGGCACGACGCCGTAGTTGACGCTGGCCGCCTTGACCCCGCCCTTGGCCGCGAACAGGAGGGCGAAGCCGCCCCCGAGGCAGAAGCCGGCGACCGCCAGCCGGCGCCCGTCGACCTCCGGCCTGGCCGCGAGGTACTGGCGGGCGTCCTCGACGTCGTCGAGGGTGCGGCGCTCGGCGTCGCCGCTGACCGCCGCGGCCAGCACCCTCGTCAGGCAGAGGGCCTTGTTGCCGTGGGCGTAGAGGTCGGGGGCGAGGGCGGCGTAGCCCTCGGCGGCGAAGCGGCCGGCGATGCGTTCGATGTCGCGGTTGAGGCCGAAGATCTCGTGGAGCACGACCACGCCGGGGTGGGGGCCGGGGCCGTCGGGCAGGGCGAGAAAGCCGGGCAGGGTGCCGCCGCCGGCGAGTGGGATCGACACGGGCTCGGCAGTCACGAATCGTGACCGTAGCGGTCGAGGGGCCAAGCTGAGCGGGTGCAGGCCGACGACGAGCTCGAGCTGACGGTCACCGGCATCGCCGCCGGGGGCGACGCCCTCGGTCGCGACGGCGACGGTCGGGTGGTGTTCGTCGAGGGCGCGCTGCCGGGCGAGCGGGTGCGGGCCCGGGTCACCTCGGCCAAGAAGGACTTCGCCAAGGCGGTGCTGGTCGAGGTGATGGGCTCCCCGTCGCCCGACCGGTTGGCGGTGGTGTCGCACGAGGACTGCGGCGGCTGCACGTGGCAGCACGTCTCGCTCGAAGGGCAACGGCGGTTGAAGGTCGAGGTGGTGCGGGACGCGCTGCGCCGCATCGCCCACGTCGAGGACGTCGAGCCCTCGGTGCGGGTGCCGGCCGAGCGGCCCTTGCGCACCACCGCCCGCCTTGGCATCGACGCCCTCGGCCGGGCCGGCCACCGGCGGCGGGGGAGCCACGACGTCGAGGCCGGCGACGAGCCCTGCCCGGCGTTGCACCCGTTGCTGGCGGCGTTGGTGACCGAGGGCCGTTACCCGGTCGAGTCCGGCGAGGTCTTGCTGCGGGTCAGCGTGGCCACCGGCGAACAGGTCGTGGTGCTCGCGCCAGGGCGGCGGTTGAAGCACGCCGCCGGTCCCGCGCTGTCGGAGGACGTGGGCGGCCGCCGCTTCCGGGTCTCGGCGGCGTCGTTCTTCCAATCCGGGCCTGTGGCCGCGGGCGCGTTGGTCGAAGCCGTCGACGCCGCCATGGGCTCGGGCCCGGTCGGCCACGTGGTCGACGCCTACGCCGGCGTGGGCCTCTTCGCCTCGACCATCGGCGCCGGGCGTGGTGCCCGGGTGACGGCCGTCGAAGAGTCGCCGTCGGCGGTGGCCGACGCCCGCATCAACCTCGGCGACCTCGACGGTGCGGTGGTGGTCGAGGGCGAGGTCGGCCGCTGGCGCGCCTCAGGCGACACCGACGTGGTGGTCGCCGACCCGGCCAGGCCCGGCCTCGGGCGCCCAGGTGTGGCCGCGGTGGCCGCGACCCGCGCACCCCGCATCGTGTTGGTCTCGTGCGACCCGGCGTCGATGGCCCGTGACGTGTCGTTGCTCGGGGATGCGGGGTACGGGCTGTCGTCGGTCGAGGTCGTCGATGCCTTCCCTGACACCTTCCACATCGAAGCCGTGAGCCGGTTCGACGTATCGTGAACGTCTGATGGCGGGCGACATCGAACAGCAGTTGCGGGGCGTGGCCGGGGTATTGGCCGCGGCCGTGGACGGCGACCGGGTCCACGTACTGGCCGCCCCCGGCGCCGACGGGCGGGCCGTGCGCCAGGCGGCCGAGCCCATGCTCGGGCCCGGTATGCGGTTGGTGGTGCTGGCGCCGCCGGCCGGCGGCGGGCCTGGGCCGGTGCGGGCCGTGGTCGCCGACCTGGCCCCGACGTTCGCCGCAGTCGTGGCCGCGGTGGCCGTGGCCGGCGCCGGTTCTGCGGTGTTGAGCCGGGCGTTGAGCCCAGGCGCCCGTGGCGGCGGCGCCGGGGTGACGGCCACCCGGAGCTCGGTCCAAGACGAGGCCGTGCGCACCGTGGTGCCCGCGGCCGAGCCCCGCACCGAGGTGCTCGGCTCGGTGGTCGAGCGCCCCGACCTGGGCCAGCTCATCCCCCCGATTCCGGACACCCCCCGGAGTGCGCCAACCATCCCATTGACGGATTAGTCCCAATCACTCATAGTGCTACTGTCAGCGCGGTAGGTGGCGGCTATGTCAGGGATTGGTCGCAATGGGGCAACCGAAACGCCAAATCTGGGGCAATACGTCTATATCTGACCACAAGAGGTGGCCAGTGCGTGACCTGCTGTCCGCCATGTTCGTCTCCGCGGCCGCGGCCGTGGGGATCGCCGTCGTCGTCGGCGGCGGGACGGCCGGGATCCAGACCTCCCTCGTCGCCCCCGCCGCCGGCGTCACCCTGCAGTCGTCGGCCCCGGTGATGGAGGCCGGACGTTCGGGGGGTCCCGAGCTCTCCGTGCGGGTGTTCCGTCCGGCCCGCCTGCCCATGACCGGCGCCGGCCCGGAACCCGAGCCGATCGAGGTCGTCGCCGCCGACGGCGGGTCGGTCGGCACGGCCCACGCCCGGCCCGCGCTGGCCCTGCGTTCGCCGAAGGCCGCCGTCTCCGTCGTCGTGCCCGTCGCCGATCCGGCTCCGGTGGTCGCGGTCGCGGCGCCGGTGGTCCCGAAGGCCCCGACCCAGGTCGAGTCGAAGCACGAGGCCAAGGCCGAGGAGCCCAAGACGAAGCCGAAGCAGGAGAAGAAGCGGGGCGAGCGGCAAGACTGAGGGGATGGAGTCGCACAAGGCCCTCGACCTCAGCATCCAGGAGGTCGTGTACGCCGGGCTCCAGGCGCTCCAAGCGGTGGCCGCCCTCGACCTGTGCGCCTACCTCCACAGCTCACAGCCCTCCGGGCCCCAGCTCTTCCTGGGCACGCCCGCCCTGGCCGCGGCCAGCGGGGCCAAGGCCTTCACCATCTTCAGCGAGTTGAAGGACGCCCTCGACCGGCCCCACTTCCTCAGCCCCGGCGCGCTGGCCAGCGGCCCCGACGACACCGTCACCGAGATCGCGTCCCACCCGGCGCTGGTCGTGCTGACGGTGGGCGTGGGGTCGAGGGGCGTCCACGCCGTCGGCCGGGACGGGGCGCCGTTCGACGACGGCGAGCGGGCCGCCCTCACCCGGCTGTGCCTGGCCCTGGGCGAGGCCACCCATCGCCTGCAGCAAGCGGTTCTTGACCGAGCGGTCAAGTAAGATCCGCGACCATGTCGACGATCGCCGAGCAGTTGACGGACTGGTTGCACGAGCACCTCCCGGCCGAGTGGATCAAAGCCATCGAGTCGGACGACGACGACCTGCTGGCCACGGCCCGCCGGTCGCTCGACCACCAGAAGTTCCTCGAGGAGATCGGGGCCTCGGGCTGGGCCCAGCCGACGTGGCCCAAGGAGTACGGCGGCGCCGGCCTCGACACCACCGAGGCCCGGGCGGTCGAGGAGCTCAAGGCCAGGTACAAGGTGCCGCGGTCGTTCAACGTCATCGGCCTCGGTATGGGCGCACCGACGATCATGCAGTGGGGCTCGGAGGAGCTGAAGAAGCGCTACCTGCCGCCGATGGCCCAGAACAAAGAGATCTGGTGCCAGCTCTTCTCCGAGCCGGGCGCCGGGTCCGACGTCGCCGGCTTGTCGACGAGGGCCGTGCGCGACGGCGACGAATGGATCGTCAACGGCCAGAAGGTCTGGACGACGCTGGCCCACATCGCCTCGTTCGGCATGCTCGTCGCCCGCACCAACCCCGACGCGCCCAAGCACACCGGCATGTCGTACTTCATCGTCGACATGAAGGCGCCCGGCGTGGAGATCAGGCCGCTGCGCCAGATGACCGGCGACGCCGAGTTCAACGAGGTCTTCTTCACCGACGTGCGCATCCACGACTCCCACCGGCTCGGGCCCGAGGGCGAGGGCTGGGCCGTGGCCACCACGACGTTGATGAACGAGCGGGTCGCGCTGAGCGGCGCCGGTTCGGCCGGCGGCGGCAACGTCGGGGGCGGCCCCGTCGACGAGCTCGTGGCCTTCGCCAAGTCGACCGGCGCCTGGGACGACGCCCCGCTCCGGGACCGGTTGGTGCAGGCCGTGATCGACGGCCGCATCATCAAGATCACCAACTTCCGTTCGGCCTCGGCCCGCAAGGCCGGCAAGCAGCCCGGGCCCGAGGGTTCGATCACCAAGCTGTTCCAAGCGCTCTACAACCAGCGGCTGCAGAACCTGGCCGTCGACGTCTTGGGCGCCCGGGGCATGGCCTGGCCGGCGTCCGACAACGAGACCGCGGCCCGCATCCGGGGGTTCCTCCGGTCCCGGGCCAACACCATCGAGGGCGGCACCACCGAGGTCATGAAGAGCATCCTCGGCGACCGCGTCCTCGGCCTGCCCCGCGAGCCCGACGCCTCCAAGTCGATGCCGTGGAAGGACGTGCCCCGCAATAGCTGAGCGGGCTCAAGGTTTCGGCCGGCGGCGCCGAAAGACTGGATGACAACCGACCCACGAAACGGCAAAACCGGGGAAATCCGGCGACGCAAAGCTACGGGCCTACAGGGATCGACTGAGGGAACACGATCTCCAGGGCCGCCGAGCCACCGAATGGGGGGCATTGCCTCCTGTGGGCTTCACCCTGGAGGCAGTCCGTGTTCAAGAGGTTCTTTGCCGTTGCCGTCGTTGCCCTGGCGGCCCTTTCGCTGCTCGGCCTCGAGTCGGCCCACGCCGCCGAAGCCGTCGACACCGGCGCTGCCGCCGACGATTTCGTCGCCCGGATCAACGACCTGCGGGCGTCGCAGGGCCTGTCGCAGCTCGTCGTCGACCCCGCGCTGGTCTCGATCGCCGCCGACTGGACCCAGCACATGGCCGCGACCAACACCCTTTCGCACCGCCCGAACCTGGCCGACGTCGCCCCCGGTGACTGGACGAAGCTCGGCGAGAACGTCGGCTACGGCGGGGCCGTGGCCACGCTGCACGCCGCCTTCGTGGGCAGCCCCGGCCACTACGCCAACCTGGTCAACCCCGGCTACCAGTACATCGGCGTGTCGGTCGTGATGTCGGGTTCGACGATGTGGGTGACCGAGAACTTCATGGCCGCTTCCCGTCCCGGTGTGACCGCGGCTTCGGCCTCGTCGGGCGGTGGCAACGCCGCCTCGCTGGCCAGCGCTCCGGCGGTTGCTCCGGTCGCGGCCAAGGCGCCGGCCCCGTGCAAGACCAAGAAGTGCAAGGCGGCCAAGAAGGTCGTGGCCAAGAAGGCCGTCAAGGTCGTCGCCGTCCGCCACCGCTGACCGCTGATGGCTGACGGCTACGGCAGGTCGGCCTCGGTGACCTCGTTGCGCAGCGGCACGCCTTCGAGGTAACGACGCAGATTCTCGACGAAGATGTCGGCGGCACGGGCGAAGCGGCCCGTGCCGCCGGCCGCGTCGTGGGGCGTGATCGTGACCTTGGCGTGGCCCCACAACGGCGAGTCCGCCGGGAGGGGCTCGACCTCGGTCACGTCGAGGACGGCGTGTTCGATGGTCGTGGCCCGGTCGAGGGCGGCAACGAGGGCGGCCTCGTCGACCAACGCCCCCCTGGCGATGTTGACGAGCAGGCTGGCCGGCTTCATGGCGGCGAGGAATTCGTCGTCGACCAGGTGGGCGGTCTCGGGTGTCGACGGCGCCGACAGCACGACGACGTCGGCCTCGCCGAGTCTCCCGGTGATGGCGGCGGGCGTGATCATCTCGTCGATGGGCTCGCCGCCGGTGGCCGGGCTGCGGCGCACTCCGATCACCTTCGCGCCGAAGGCCTGGGCCCGGCTGGCCACCGCGGTGCCGATGCTGCCGAGGCCGATCACCATCCACGTCGAGCCGTGGACCTCACGGAAGTCGTGGCGCCGCCAGGCCTTGTCGGCGGACGAGGCTTGCCATACTTCGGGGCGCTGGTAGTGGTCGAGGACGGCTCGGATCACGTACTCGGCGATGGGGATGTCGGTGGCGTGCGACGTCGTCAACCGCTTCCCGTTGCGCACGATGGTGGCGAACACCGGGTTGTCGAAGCCGGCCGCCGGTGACTGCACCCACTTCAGCGGCTCGTGCCTGATCAGGAAGCCGAAGAACGGCCGCAGGGGCGCGCCGTCGGCGAACAGGTCGGCCGTCGGCCACGCCACCTCGACGTCGGCTTCCTCCCACGTAAGCGTCTCGCCGCCGGCGTGCAAGCTGCCGTCGCCGGCCATCACCACCAGCTCGGCCCCCCGCCCACCGGCGGCCACCACCCGCTCACCGAACTCCCGAGCCGCCGTCTCCGTCACCAGGATGCGCACCCGCCCATCCTGTCAGCGGCGGCTCAGCTCTCGCAGCCGATGCCGTCGCCGTCCCGGTCGAGGTCGAAGACGTCGTGGTCGTCGCTCCGTCGATGGCAGGCCGAATAGCCTGGCGGCGTGCGGCGCTCGGGCGACGGGTTCATCACGTTGGCCGACGGCTCCCACCGGTGGGGGAAGTTCGGGGCCGCGGGCATCCTGGCCAGGCACACCGACGAGCACGGGGAGGCGCACTACTTCCTCGCCAAGCGGTCGATGCACACCCACCTGGGCGGGACGTGGGCGATACCGGGTGGCGCCCTCGACGACGGGGAGGAACCGCTCGAGGGGGCCATGCGGGAGTTCGCCGAGGAGATCGGCATCCCCCTCGACCTCTACGACCTGGCCCACGTCCACCAGGACGACCACGGCGGCTGGTCGTACTGGACGCTGGTGGTCGACGTGCCCAACCGCTTCGACCCGCCCGCGGCCCTCACGTGGGAGACGGCCGACGCGAGGTGGGTGCCGGCGTCGGAGCTCACCAGCCTCGAGTTGTTCGGCGCCTTCCGGGAGACGTTGCACCGGTTGGGGATGCTGTGAAGCTGGCCGCCGTCGAGCTGCGGCGCATCGAGCTGGAGTTGGTCACGCCGTTCCGCACCTCGTTCGGCACCGAGACCACGAGGGACGTCCTCCTCGTCAAGGCCATCGCCGACGACGGCACCGAGGGATGGGCCGAGTGCGTGGCCATGACCGAGCCGACCTACACACCCGAGTACGTCGACGGCGCCCACCGCGTGATCCGCACCCAGCTCCTGCCGAGGCTCTTCGCGGGCCACGACTTCGCCGCCGTCAAAGGCCACCGCATGGCCAAGGCGGCCGTCAACACCGCGACCCTCGACGCCACCCTCCGCCAACGCAACACGTCGTTGGCCAGCTACCTCGGGGCCACGAGGTCGGAGGTCGACGCCGGCGTCTCCGTCGGCATCCCGACCACGAGCAGCATCGACGAACTCCTCGCCACCGTCGCCCGGCACGTGGGCGAGGGCTACCGCCGCATCAAGCTCAAGATCGAGCCGGGTTGGGACGTCGAGCCGGTCAGGGCGGTGCGGGCGATGTACGCAGGCCCGCTCCAGGTCGACGCCAACACCGCCTACACCCGCGACGACGCCGGCCACCTGGCCGAGCTCGACGAGTTCGGCCTCCTGCTCATCGAGCAGCCACTCGCCGAGGACGACCTCGAGGGCCACGCGGCCCTGGCCAAGCGCATCAGAACCCCGATCTGCCTCGACGAGTCGATCGAGTCGGCGGCCCAGGCCGACCACGCCATCGCCATCGGGGCGTGCGCCATCGTCAGCATCAAGCCGGGCCGGGTCGGCGGTTACGAGGAGGCCAAGCGCATCCACGACCTGTGCGCGACGCTCGGCGTTCCCGTGTGGTGCGGCGGGATGCTCGAGACCGGCATCGGCCGGGCGGCCAACGTCGCCCTCGCGGCCCTGCCCAACTTCACGTTGCCCGGCGACATCTCGGCGTCGAACCGGTACTTCGAGCACGACATCGTCACCGAGCCGTTCGTCCTCCACGACGGGCGACTGCGCGTGCCTACCGGCGCCGGCATCGGCGTGACCCCCGACCTCGACGCCATCGAACGAGCGACGACGACGGTGGAGACGGTGAAGGCTTAGCGGCCCTCGAACGTCGGTGTGCGCTTCTCGAAGAAGGCCTTGCGGGCCTCCTTGGCGTCGTTGGACGAGAACGCCCGCACGATGCTCGCCAGCTCGTAGCGCACGTGGCTCTCGAGGTCGATCGACGTCGTCGCCTTGCCCAGGGTGCGCTTGGTGGAGCGGGCGGTGATGGGCGAGCGCTCGGCCAGGAGGCCGCAATACTCGGCCAGGCGCTTGCCGAAGGCGTCGTCGTCGACGACCTCGCCGACCATGCCCAACGACAACGCTTCGTCGGCGCCGACGGTGCGGTTCTCCAACAGGAAGCGCATCGCCTGCTCGTACCCGATGGCCTGGGGCAGCGTCCACGTGAGGCCGCCGTCGGGCGAGCCACCGATGCGGGGGTAGCCGGCGATGAGCCGTGCGCCGCGAGCCATCAGGCGGATGTCGCACGACATGGCCAGCGACAGGCCGGCCCCGGCGGCCACGCCGTTGAGCCCGCCCACCACTGGCTTGTCGCAGAGCTGGCGCAGCACCAGCGGGAAGCGGCCGACCCACGAGATGTCGTCGAGGAAGGCCGAGTGGCCGGATAGCGGCGAGGCGTCGTCGCTCCCCGCGCTCGACAGGTCGAGGCCGCTGCAAAAGGCGTCGTCGGTGCCGGTGATGACGATGACCCACACGTCGTCGTCGCGGGCGGCCTCCTCGACCGCGGCCACCACGCCCCACGCCAGTTCGCTCGACAGGGCGTTCTTCTTCTCCGGCCGGTTGAGGCGGAGGGTGCGGACGCGGCCGTCGTCGGAGATCTCGAGAACGCTCACGAACTGGGAGCGTACGCCGACGCCAACCGTTCCCGCATCCAGAGGGCGTCCTCGACGGCGGCGCCGTGCCAGTCGTTGTTGAAGTAGCCGTAGACGTCGTGGCCGCCGGCCAGCCACGCCGCCATCCGGTCGGCCGCCCGCCACAGCCGCCCGCCGCCGTACCGGCCGACGTACTTCTCCTGCATGGCGTTGGGCCCGTGGAAGCGGACGTAGGCCCAGTCGGTCGTCAGCTCCCACGGGTGGCGATCGAGTAGGTCGTGGACGCACAGCGCGGCGCCGTGGCGTTGCAGGGTGGAGAAGACGTCGTCGTGCAGCCAGGTCGGGTCGCGCAGCTCGACCGCCCACCGCATCGTCTTGGGCGCGACCGCGAGGAACTCGTCGAGGCGTTCGACGTTGCGCTTCCAACGCGGCGGCAATTGCACCAGCGTCGGTCCGAGGTGCGGGCCCAGGCGCTCGACCCGGTCGAGGTGGTTCGGCAACCACGAGGCCGCGTCCCGCAACTTCATGCGGTGCGAACCGAACTGGCCGAGCTTGAGCGCGAACTCGAAGCCGTCGGGCGCTTGCGCGGCCCAACCCTCGACCGTCTCCGGCGGCGGCAACCGGTAGAAGGTGTTGTTGATCTCGACGGTGTCGAACAACGTGGCGTAGTGCTCGAACCACCGGCGCTGCGGTAGCTCCTTCGGATAGACGACGCCGCGCCAGTCCTTGTACATCCACCCCGAGCAGCCGATGCGCGCCCTCATCGAACGACGTCGAGCCCGTCGCCGGTGACCCGCAGCCGCAGCTCCTGGCCGAGGTCGAAGTGGTGGCCGCGCTCGACGGTGACGACCGCGGGCTCGCTCACCTGCACCTGCGCGCCCTCCTTGGTGATGTTGGTGACCACGCCCTCTACGACATCGCCCACCCGGCTCGCCAGCACCGCCGTCTCGACCAGGTCGAGGGCCATGGCGTTGGCCGCGTTCTCCTTCTGGATGCCGGCGGCCATCAATGCCGGGAGCCCGTGCAGGGCCTCGGTGGCCCACGCCGGCGGCTTCCCCTTGGCCAGCACGACCTCGTTGCCGAAGCGGTCGACGAGCCGGCGCAGGGGCGCGGTGACGTGGGCGTAGGGCGCGGCCACGCCGGCGTGCAGCCGGGCCGCGCCCTCGGGAGGCGTGCCTTCGAAGGCGACGTAGCCCGCGCCCCGGAAGAGGCGGGCCGCGGCCGAGAGCAGGGCGGCCTGGCGGGGGATGGCGGGGTCGAGCGAGCGGATGACGCTTTGATACCCACCAACCGCCGGCCACTCGACGCCGAGGGCGCCGGC
This sequence comes from Actinomycetota bacterium, assembly GCA_034668185.1. GTDB lineage: Bacteria > Actinomycetota > Acidimicrobiia > Acidimicrobiales > CADCTF01 > DATLED01. The sequence continues at coordinate 5,600 of JAXDPV010000005.1, read as the reverse complement.
CCGGCGGCGGAGCTGGTCGATGGTGTCGTCGGACGGCGGCGGCAGCGTGCGCAACACGCCGACGTTGGCGTCGAGCATGAGTTGGGCGGCGGCGATGCCGGTGAGCAGGGAGATCTGGGCGTTCCAGCCCTCGGCCGGCAGCGGCGCCCGGTAGGCGAGGTCGTACTTCCCACCGACCTCGACCGCGACCTGCTCGGGGATGGGCAGGCTGACGCCGCCCCGCTCGGCCTCCCGCTCCTGGCGCAGGGTGCCGATCTCCCTGAGCAGTTCGAGGGGCTCGGCCTCGGCGTAGGTGAGCCGTTGCCGTGACCGCACCCGGGCCCGTTGCACCGACACGTCGGTGGGTTCGGCCGACCCGTCGAGGGCGATGCGCCACACCAGCGCCTGGCGTTCCTGGTCGGGGAGGAGGGAGGCCGCACCCTCGCTGAGGACCGGCGGGTGGAGGGGCACGCGCCCGTCGGGCAGGTAGATCGTGACCGCCCGCTTGCGGGCCTCGGCGTCGAGGGCGCCGCCCGGGCGGACGAAGGCGGCCACGTCGGCGATGGCGTAGTGCACGACGTAGCCCCGGCCGTTGGGGCCGCGTTCGAGGAACATCGCCTGGTCGAGGTCGGTGCTCCCGGGCGGGTCGATGGTGAAGAACGGCGTGTCCCGGCGATCGGCGTCGGCCACGATCGAGGGGCCGTGGGCGGCGGCCTCCTCGGCCTCGGCCTGGACTTCGGGCGGGAACTCGGCGGTGATGGCGAGCTGCTGGCGGATGGCGGCGAAGCCCTCTTCCAGGTGGACGGTCGGGTCGACCCTGACGGGCACGGTCGGCATCAGGTGATCATGCCCGTTGGCCGGAAGTAGCCTCGGCCCCATGGCCGCGCCGCTCTGCCTGCTCACCGTCCATGCCCACCCCGACGACGAGTCGTCGAAGGGCGCGGGCACCGTCGCCAAGTATCGGGCCGCCGGCATCCATACCGTGCTGGTGTGCTGCACCGACGGGGGCGCGGGCGAGATCCTCAACCCGGCCATGGACAAGCCCGAGGTGGTCGACAACCTCGTCGCCGTGCGCATGGAGGAGCTGGCCCGGGCGACCGAGGTCATCGGCTACAACGAGGTCGTCCTCCTCGGCTACAAGGACTCGGGGATGCCCGACTCCGAAGCCAACCATGACCCCGGCTGCTTCGCCCGGGCGCCGGAGGACGAAGCCGTGGGTCGCCTGGTCGAGATCATCCGGCGCACCCGACCCCAGGTGATCGTCACCTACGCCGACGACCAGCAGGGCTACCCCCACCCCGACCACCTGCGGGTCCACGACATCTCGGTGCCCGCCTTCGACCTGGCCGGCGACCCTTCGTACCGGCCCGAGCTCGGCGAGGCGTGGGAGCCGCAGAAGCTGTATTACACGGCGTGGAGTCGCGAGCGGATGGTCGCCATGCACGAGAAGTTCCTCGAGCTCGGGCTCGAGAGCCCGTTCGGCGACCGCTTCCTCAACCGCCCGAGCCAGGACGACCGCATCACCACCAAGGTCGACGTCTCCGATCACATGGACGTGCGCCGCAATGCGCTCTTGGCCCACGCCACCCAGATCGACCCGACGTCGCCGTTCTGGTTCGGCCTCCCGCCCGAGGTCGCCAATACCGTGTACCCGGTCGAGGACTACGTTCTCGCCCGTTCCCGGGTGCCCGTGCCCGAGGCCCTGGAGGACGACCTGTTCGCCGGAATCAGGAGGGACTGAACCGATGGCCAAATGGCTCACCCAGGAGTGGCTCGACGAGCAGACCCGGCTCTCGGCCGACCAGCCCGACCGGCCCGGCGCCAGCGCCCGTATGCAGTACGTGATCAGCGGCGGGCCCGACGGCGAGATCCGGTACTACTGGGTGCTCGAGGACGGCCACCTGCGGGAGAACTCGCTCGGCACCCTCGACGACGCCGAACTCACGTTGACCCAGTCCTACGAGGACGCGTTGAAGATCCAGCAGGGCGAGCTCGACGAGCAGGCCGCGTTCATGCAGGGCCGTATCAAGGTCGAGGGCAACATGGCCAAGCTCATGGCTCTGCTGCCGATCACCTCGTCCCCGGAATACCGCGACCTGCAGACCAAGATCCGCGAGATCACCGACTACTGAGCCGTTTGGGCCGTCAGACGCCGGTGCCGGCGGGGATGGCGGCGTCCTTGGTGGCGAAGGACTTCGGGGCCTGGGGCTGGCCGAGGACGGCGGCCAGGACGGCCACGTGGCGGGCCTCGATGCCGCCCACGCTCATGGTCGCCTGGTTGAGGCTGCGCTCGTGGAACGTGCCCGTCGACGAGACGTAGGTAGCGGCCGCGGCCTGCTCGACGGAGAGGGCGAGGGCCACGACGCCCTTCTCGTCCTTGAGGGCGTCCATCTGCGGTTGCAGGCTCTGGAGCACGACCGGATTGGCCTTCTCGAAGGCGGTGCCGCCGAGCTTCCTCGTCGCCCCTGCGAACAGGTCGCGGTGCTCCTGGTGCTGCGACTGGAACAGCTTGACCGCCTCGAGCACGGCCGCGGTGGTGACCAGGCCGCTGTCGATCGCCTTCTGGTAGACGTCGAAGGCCACCTGTTCGATCGACGAGGCGGTGCGCAGGATCTTGATGTCGGTGGCGGTGCTGCCGACGGCCGACGTGGTGCCGCCGGCGGTCGTGGTCGTCTCGCCGGTGGCCGAGGTGTTCTGCTTGCCGTTCCCGCACGCGGCGAAGACGGCGGCGGTGGCGACGGTGAGGCCGCCGAACTGTATGAACCGCCGGCGGTTGAGGCCACCGGTGGCGAAGTCGGCTTTGAGCCTCGCCGGCTCGTCGCTGTCGCCGCCGAACAGCCGGTTGACGAGCTCGCGCATCGAGCCCATGGCCGAGGCGTGCTCGGCCTGCGACTCGTGGGCCTGCCGGCGGATCTCGTCGGCGCTGTAGTCCATGGGGTCCGTCCTCACTTGGTGACCGGGAACTTGGCCGGGTCGATTCTGGCGGTCTGGGTCTGGAAGCTCGGGACGTTCTTGTCGAGGGTCGTGCCGAGCGCCTGGCCGAGCACGACGGCGTGCTGCGACTCGACCGGGAGGACCGTCGCCGTGAGTTGCAGGGCGGCGGCATCCTCGATCGCGCCAAGGGCCCAGAGGTAGGTGGCGGCGGCGGCGTTCTCGATGTCGAGGACGATCTGCAGGACCGCCTTCTGGTCGGGCGCGGCCCGGAGCTGGCCGGTGATGGCCAGGAGCAGGGCCGCGTTCGGCTTGCCGGTCGCCTTGTCCTTGGCGAAGGGGGCGAAGGCCTTGGCGTGCTCACCGTGGTGACCGGCGAACGTGGTGCCCACTTGCACCAGCGCCGGCTGGAGCTTGCCGCTCGCGCCCGCCGTCTTGTAGGCCTCGACCGCGGCCAGCTCGACGCTTTCGGCGAAGGCGGCGATCTCGACGTCGGTGAGCGGGGCCGCCTGCTCCTGGGCCCCGGCCGGGCTTGCGCCCACGCTGGTGGGCAGGAGGCTCGACAGCGGGACCATCGCGCTCCCGATGGCCAGCGCCCCCGCGCCCAGGCCGGCCGTGCGCAGGAAGTCGCGCCGGAAGCGTCTCGTCTCGGCGTGCAGGTCGGCGATGTCGGCGGCCATCGTGGCCCGGCCGTCGCGATGTTGCTCGTCGACGGCGGCGGCCAGCTCGGCCAGCTCGCCTTCGCTGATCTCCATGGATTCTCCTCGGTTCTGGATGCCGGGTGTCGCAGGTGCAGGCATGGTCATAGTCGTCGGCGGTCGTCGATGTGACATTGCCCCACCGCCTAGCTTTCCCGCCCATGGACCGGTGGGATCGCTCGCACGCCGCCGAGCTGGTCTCGTTGACCGACCTCGCCCTGCCCGGCGAGAACCTCACCGGGGACGACCTCGTCGCCTGCCTCTGGGAGGACGACGACCCCACGGTCGTATTCGCCTGTCCCGGTGGCGACGCCGGCCCGGTCGCCGATGGCGCCGGTGCCGCCGGTACCGCCGTTGGCGTGGCCGCGGCCGTCGCCCGCCAGGTCGGCGACCGGCGGGTCGGCTTCGTGCAGCTCGTCGCGGTCGCACCCGCGGCCCGACGCCAGGGCGTCGGCCGGCGGCTGATGGCCGCGGTCGAGGAGTGGGCTTTCGGTGAACAGCTCGCGCTCTCCCTGCAGGTCGGCGGGGCGGCCCCGTTCTACCTCTGGCCGGGGGTCGACGTTCACGCCACCGCCGCCCTCTGCTTCTTCGAGGCCCTCGGCTACCACCCGACGGGCTCGGACCTCAACATGTCGTTTCCCACCCGCCACCGGGCGCCCGTCCCTGCTGGCGTCGTCATCCGCCGGGCTCTGGAGGACCACGACGCCGCCGCCGGCCTCGCCTTCGTCGGGCGCCTCTGGCCCCGATGGGTTGCCGAGACCCGCCGGGCCGTCGAGCACGGGACCTGCCACCTGGCTTTCGCCGGCGGCGAGGCCCAGGCGGGTGCCAGCGCGGTGGTCGGCTTCGGATGCCACTCGGTCAACCGCCTCGGGTGGCTCGGCCCGATGGGCACCGACCCCGATCGCCGTCACGCCGGGCTCGGCAACGCCCTGCTCGGGGCCATCGCCACCGACCTCATGGCCGCCGGCCTCGAGTCGGTCGAGGTGTCGTGGGTCGGACCGCTCGGCTTCTACGCCAACGCCGCCGGCGCGACCGTGTCACGGGCGTTCCGGGGCTACGGCCTCAGCCGACGGGCGAGAGCGAGCGCATGAGCTCCCGCAGCGGCCGGTACCCGATCCGCTGGGCGCCGACCCGCTCGACCATCGCCGCGAACGACGCGTCGGTCGTGGCCAGATGGTGGTCGTCGACCCGCGCGACCCAGTCGGGCGCGAAGGCGCGCAGCTCGGGCGTGTCGACCGCGGGGTGGATGTAGACCTCGGTCACCCCGGGCCGCAGGTCGCCGAGCATCTTCTCGATCGACGGCCGGCTGCCCACGCCGCCCACCACCCGCACGAAGTGGTCGGGGAACAGCACCCCTTCCTCGGCCGCGAGCCGGCGGAAGGGAAAACCGATGGCGCGCTCGGTCGACCCGCCCGAAAGTCGCAAGGGCAGGCCGAAGTCGACCGCCAACTCGAGGTAGACGTCGAAGAACTCGGGCCGCAATTGCAACGTGCCCATGTGCGAGTCGAGGTGGCTCACGTCGAACCCCCAATAGATGGCGCGTTCTACTTGGGCCCGCAGCTCCCTGCGGACCTCGTCGAGGTCGGCGTGGTCGAACACGTCCTCGATCGTGCGAGGGAACCCGCCGTCGCCGTCGAGCAGCGACGGGGCGTGGGTGATCGGCCCCCACCGGTAGAGGTCGTACTCGGCGTTCAACGTGAGGTGGACCCCCACGTCCTCGCCCCGGTAGCGGCTGGCGGCCTCCCTCGCCCACGGGCACGGCACCATCAGCGTGGCGCTGGTCGCCAAGCCCCGACGCAGGGCCTCGTACACGCCGACGTTGGCGGCGTGGCTCGACCCGAGGTGGTCGGCGTTGACGATCAGCAGCTTGGCGTCGGGCGCGTACCCGAGCTTTTCGGCCAGCGAGGTCACGGCCCGAAGCCTACGGCCCCGACCCGCCGCCCGTTTTGACAGCCGGATACCGCCAAATTTGGCGGTATCCGGCTGTCAAAA
>JAXDPV010000004.1:0-28914 GCA_034668185.1 Actinomycetota bacterium | reverse complement strand
CCTCCGCCCCTACCGGGCCGACGTCACCGTCGTCCGCCGCTCGCCGGAACCGATGGCGGGCGCGACCCGCACGGTCACCGTCGACCACCTCCACGAGGCCCTGGCCACCGCCGACCTCGTCGTCCTCGCCCTCGCCCTGACGCCCGGCACCGAGCGCATCATCGACGCCGACGCCCTCGCCCACATGCAGCCCCACGCCTGGTTGGTCAACGTGGCCAGGGGCCGCCACGTCGATACCGACGCCCTGGTCGAAGCCTTGCGACGCAACCAGATCGGCGGCGCCGGCCTCGACGTGACCGACCTGGAGCCGCTGCCCGACGGCCATGCCCTCTGGTCGCTCCCGAACGTGATCGTCACCCCGCACACGGCGAACACCCCCGAGATGGCCATGCCCCTGCTGGCGGCCCGCATCACCGAGAACGTCAGGCGCTTCGCCAACGGCGAGCCGCTCGTCGGCTCCGTCGACCCCACGCTCGGGTACTGAAAGGACCACCGGTAGCATCGAAGGCCGATCCTCATGTCCATCGACCTGTCGCGCCTCCGCAACTTCTCGGTGATCGCCCACATCGACCACGGCAAGAGCACGCTCGTTGACCGCATCCTCCAGCTCACCAACGCCGTCGACCCCCGCGACATGCGCGACCAGTTCATGGACTCGATGGACATCGAGCGCGAGCGGGGCATCACCATCAAGGCCCAGAACGCCAGGGTCAACTGGCACGACCACGTGTTGCAGCTCATCGACACGCCCGGCCACGTCGACTTCGGTTACGAGGTCAGCCGCAGCCTGGCCGCGTGCGAGGGCGTCGTCCTCGTGGTCGACGCCAGCCAGGGCATCGAGGCCCAGACGCTGGCCAACTGCTTCCTCGCCATCGAGCACGACCTCGAGATCGTGGCCTGCCTCAACAAGATCGACCTCCCGGCGGCCGACCCCGAGCGCTACGCCGGCGAGATCGAGCACGTCCTCGGCATCCCCGCCGGCGAGATCCTCCACATCAGCGCCAAGACCGGCGAGGGCGTGGCCGCGCTGCTCGACGCGGTGGTGGCCAAGATCCCGCCGCCTACCGGCGACGCCGACGCCGCCCTGCAGGGCCTGATCTTCGACTCCTACTACGACCAGTACCGCGGCGTCGTCAGCGCGGTGCGGGTGATGAACGGCCGGTTGCGCACCGGCGCCCGCCTCAAGTTCATGCAGGCCAACGCCGTCCACGACGTCGACGAGATCGGCATCCGCACGCCCGTGCCCGTGCCCGTCTCCGAGCTGGGGCCCGGCGAGGTCGGTTACCTGATGGCCGGCATCAAGGACGTCGGCGAAGCCCGCTCGGGCGAGACCGTCACCGACAACGGCCGCCCGGCCGACGAGCCGTTGCACGGCTACGACGAGCCCAAGCCCATGGTGTTCTGCGGCCTCTATCCGGTCGAGGGCGACGACTTCGCCGACCTGCGCGAGGCCCTCGAGAAGATGCGCCTCAACGACAGCTCGTTCACCTACACGCCCGAGACCAGCACCGCCCTCGGCTTCGGGTTCCGCTGCGGCTTCCTCGGCCTGCTGCACATGGAGATCGTGCGCGAGCGCCTCGAGCGTGAGTACGACCTCGCCCTCATCGCTACCGCGCCGAGCGTCGAGTACCGGGTACACACCACCGCGGCCGAGGTCATCGACGTCGACAACCCGTCCGACATGCCCGAGCCCCAGAAGATCGACTTCATCGAGGAACCGTTCTTCAAGGTCACCGTGTTGTTGCCAGCCGAGTACACCGGCACGGTGATGGACCTGTGCCAGACCCGCCGCGGCGACATGCAGAAGATGGAGTACCTCTCGGCCGACCGGGTCGAGCTGATCTACCGCATCCCGCTGGCCGAGGTGGTGGTCGACTTCTTCGACCAACTGAAGAGCCGCACCAAGGGCTACGCCTCGCTCGACTACGAGCCCGACGGCTACGACCGCAGCAACCTGGTGAAGATCGACGTGCTGCTCAACGGCGTGCCCGTCGACGCCTTCTCCTCGATCATGGACCGGGCCAAGGCCGAGGAGTACGGGCGCAAGATGGCGGCCAAGCTGCGCGAGCTCATTCCCCGGCAGATGTTCGACGTGCCTATCCAGGCGGCCATCGGCGGCCGCGTCATCGCCCGGGAGACGGTGAAGGCCAAGCGCAAGGACGTACTGGCCAAGTGCTACGGCGGTGACATCACCCGCAAGCGCAAGCTCCTCGAGAAGCAGAAGGAGGGCAAGAAGCGGATGAAGAACATCGGCCGCGTCGAGGTCCCCCAGGAAGCCTTCATCTCGGCCCTCCGGCTGGAGGAATAGCTAGCCTCGGTCCATGTACCGGATCCTGGTGGTAGCGAACGAGACGCTCACCGGTGACCACCTCGTCAACGAGGTGCGGGAGCGGGCGGCGGCGGCCGAGGGGGGCGCGGCGATCCACATCGTCGTACCCGCGAGCCACGGCACCGGCGCGTGGACGGAGGGCGGGGCCAAGGCCGACGCCAAGGCCCGGCTGGAGGAGGCCATCGAGCGGTTCGCTCCACTGGCGTCTGAGGTGACCGGCGAGGTCGGCGACACCAGCCCGGTGCTGGCGGTCAGCGACGCCTTCATCGGCCAACGCGACCAGGGTGGCTTCGACGAGATCGTCATCTCGACGTGGCAGGCGGGCGTGTCCAGGTGGCTGCACCAGGACGCGGTGTCGCGCATCATCAGGGCCCACAGCGACATCCCGGTCACCCACCTGGTCTCGCCCCACCAGCGGGCGTCGGGTTAGGCGATGTCGAGGAGGTCGAGCGCGGGCGCGTTGCCCTCGCCCGACTGGCGCACGCAGTCGCGGCCGGCGTCCTTGGCCTCGTAGAGGGCGGTGTCGGCGGCGATGAGGGTGGCCTCGGGGGTGGCGTCGGGTTGGTGGATGGCGACGCCGGCGGAGAACGTCGCCGCCGGCTCGGTCCGACGCCACCCCGCGGCCAGCCGCTCGATGGCCGAGCGGGCGTTGTCGCCGGCTTGGCGCAGCACGAGGACGAACTCCTCGCCACCGAAGCGGGCCACGGCGTCGCCGTCCCGTAGCGACCGGTCGAGGTAACGGCCGAGGCTGACGAGCACCTCGTCACCGGCGGCGTGGCCGTAGTGGTCGTTGACCGCCTTGAAGTGGTCGAGGTCGAGTAGCGCGACCGCGTCCCCGGGCTTCACCTGGGCCAGCAGCGTGTCGGCCTGGCGCCGGTTGCCGACGCCGGTGAGCGCGTCACGCATCGACGCGTCGAGCAACACCTGGGTCGCGTGCAACCGCTCGAAGGCGAGGCTGGCCTGGGTGGCGAACGTGCGGGCCATGCCGTAGGCGAACCCGTCGAGGTTCGGCTTGGTGCCCTTGGGAAACGTGAGCATGAGCAGGCCGAGGGGGCCGGACGCGCCCAGCAGCGGGAGAAACAGCGCGGGCGCGCCGTCGGCCGCCCGGGTGAGTTGGCCGGCCACGCCGCCGTCGTGGAGCACGACGTCGCCCGACGTCAGCGCGGCCCGGGCAGGCTGGTCGAGCCACGTGGCTTCGAGGGCCTGGACGCGGCTGGCCCAGTGGAAGCCGCCGGTGCCCCGCAGCGTGCCGCTGCCGTCGGCCAGCAACACCACCGACGAGTCGGCCCTGAGGAGACGCACGGCCAGCTCGGCCACCAGGTTGGCGGCGCCGACGGCCTCGTCCTGGCGGGCCAGGCTGACGGTGGCGTCGAGCAGCGACTCCATGTCGGTCATGCGGCGGAGGTCGAGGCGCTCGGCCTGGCGCAGCATGGTGGAGACCCACGCCAGCGACTCGCCCACGAGCACGCAGACGGGGATGACGACGCCGGCCGAGGTGAAGGCGTCGAGGCCGCCGTGGGGCGTGACCACGAACGGGGCCACGTAGGCGGCGAGGGCGACGGGGGCGAACTTGGCCGAGGTGCCGCGGCGCTGGGCCACGCCGAGCCACACGAACACCACGACCCAATAGACGGCGTAGCTCCACGGCCGGAGGCTGGCCATCCCGCCGAGGGAGATGAGGAGGAACCCGACGGGCACCAGCGGCAGGGTCGCGTTCCGGGGCCACCGGTGCCAGGGCAGGTACCAGCAGACGAGGCCGACGAGGATCGCGCCCGAGCCGATGAGGACGAGGTCGACCATCCGCCGGGGCGTGGCCGACGGCAGGGCCAGGTTGGCCAGCGTCACCACGCCGCTGAGCACGAACAGCACCGCTCCTAGGCGGGCGATCAGGCGCTGGGACAGGAACTCGGCCACGCCCCGATCTTCGGGATCGGGCCCAAATCCCTTGAGCAAATGACTAGTGCGAACGGGCTAGGCCGCCAACGTTCGTAGGAAGTCCGACAGGCACCGTTCCCGGGGCCGTATCCTGGCCGCAGTTTGTGATCGACCACAAAGGGGGGCGGATGCCGGGCGGCCTGGTGCGGCGGGTGGAGCGGCTGGCCGACACCGTGGCCCAGCGGATGGTCGACGCCTTCGCCGTCGAACTGCCCGCGTATCGCGACCTGGCGGCCGGCTCGGGCCTCGGGGACGAGGCCGAGGCCCGGGTGCTCGAGCTCTGCCGCCAGAACCTGCGCCTCTTCCTCGACACCGTCGAGTCGGGCGAGCTGCCGCCGCCCGATGCCTTCGCCCCGCTGCGGTCGTCGGCCGCGGCCCGGGCGGCCGAGGGCGTGCCCCTCGAGCAGCTACTGGCCGCCTACCACGTGGGTGCCAGGGTCGGGTGGGAGGCGATGCGGGGCGCGGCCCACGCCGACGAGCACGAGGAGCTGCTCGACGCCGGGGGCCTCGTCATCCTCTACACCGACGCCGTGTCCCGGGTCGTGTCGGTCGCCTATCTCGAAGAGCGCTTGCGCCAGGAGGCCGAGGCCCACGCCGCCGAGTGGGCCCTGGTCGACGCCTTCCTCGCCGGGCGGCCCACGACCGAGGCCGCGGCCCGCGCCGGCCGGATGCTCGCCGGCGCCTACGCCGTCCTGTTGCTCGAGGTGGCCGTGCCCCGCGACCGGCTGCGGGCCTTCGAAGCCGCCATCGCCGAGCAGGCCGGGCCCCAGTCCCTGTGGCGGCTGACCGCCGCCGGGGCCAACGTCCTCGTCCCCGTCGACCCCGAGGACGCCCCCGCCTGGGTGGCCGGCGCCGACGCCGTCGTCGAGACCCTGGCCGAAGTCGCCGGCGCCCCCCTCGTGGCCACCGTCGCCTGGGGCGAAGGACCCGACGGCGTGGCCCGCGCCGGTGACGAAGCGGTGCAGGTCCTGCGCCTGGCCAGCGGGCTCGGGCGGCCGCAGGGGCTCTACCGCCTCGACGACGTCCTCCTCGAAGCCGCGTTGGGTGGCACCGCGGCCGGCCCCGCCGCCCGCTTGGCCGCCATCCTCGCCCCCTTGGAGAGCGGCGGGCCCGAGCTGCTGGCCACCCTCGACTCCTACCTCGCCCACGACGCCGACCGGCGCCGAGCCGCGGCCGCGCTCCACGTCCATCCCAACACCCTCGACTACCGCCTGCGCCGCATCGCCGACCTCACCGGCCGCTCGCCGGCCACCGCCCGCGGCCTCCAAGTGCTCGGCGCCGCCCTGACCCTCCGCCGGGTCGGGCGCATCACCGGCCGCACCTGACTCCGCACCGAACCGTTAGCACTCGGTATCATCGAGTGCCAGCGATGCTCGACGACAGGAAGGCCGACATCCTCCGGGCAGTGGTGGAGGAGTACATCGACACGGCGCAGCCGGTCGGTTCGTCGCGCATCGTGCAGTCGGGCGGGCTCCAGGTGTCGCCGGCGACGGTGCGCAACGAGCTGTCGGTGCTCGAGCGGGAGGGCTACCTCACCCAGCCCCACACCAGCGCCGGCCGCATCCCGACGGAGAAGGGCTACCGATTCTTCGTCGACCAACTCACCCCCAAGGGCACGTTGCAGCCGGCCCAGCGCCAAGCGGTGCAGAGCTTCTTCAGCCACACCCACGGCGCCCTCGAGCAGATGCTCCACGACACCAGCCGGCTGCTCTCCAACCTCACCGACTACGCCGCCGTCGTCATCGGCCCGCCCCACGAAGCCGCCACCGTGCGCTCGGTGCAGCTCGTCGGCCTCGCGCCCCGGCTCGTGCTCGTCGTGGCCGTCCTCTCGAACGGCGTGGTCGAGAAGCGCACCCTCGAGCTCGACGGCGACGTCACCGACGAGCGGGTGGCCGTGGCCTCGGCCCACCTCGCGGCCCACGTCATCGGTTCGGCCGCCGCCACCCACGGCGAGGTGCCCCCGTCCGGCGATGCCGACGTCGACGCCCTCGCCGGCACCGCCCTCGGAGCCCTGCGCACCGGCCACGACGACGAGGCCGACCACGTCTATGTCGGCGGCGCGTCCCGCATGGCTTCGGCCTTCGATGCGGTCTCGACCGTCGGCCAGGTGCTCGCCATCCTCGAGCAGCAGTACGTCGTGGTCTCGTTGTTGAAGGACGTGCTCGACCGCGGCCTGTCCGTCGCCATCGGCAGCGAGGTCGGCCACGAGTCGTTGGCCGAATGCTCGGTGGTGGTCGCGCCCTACGAGGTCGAGGGCGAGACCGCGGGCACGATCGGCGTCCTCGGACCGACCCGCATGAAGTACCCGCAGGCGTTGGCCGCGGTCGCGCTGGTGAGCCAGCGGCTCGGGCGTCGACTGTCAGAGGGGTAGTGCACGATGCCTACTGACTACTACGACCTGCTCGGCGTGAGCCGGAGCGCGACCGAAGAGGAGATCAAGAAGGCCTATCGCCGCTTGGCGCGCGAGCTCCATCCCGACGCCAACCCCGACGACGCCCAGGCCCACGAACAATTCAAAGAGGTGAGTGTCGCCTACGAGACCTTGCGCGATCCCGAGCGCCGGCGCCGCTACGACATGTTCGGGCCCGATGGCGCGCGGGCCGGCGGCGGTTCGTCCGACCCGTTCGGGTTCGGTGGAGCCGGCGCGGGCGGACTCGGCGACATCTTCGACGCGTTCTTCGGCGGCGGGGGCGCGGGGTTCGCCGGGGCCGGGCGCCGGTCGGGCGGTCCGGCGCGGGGCAATGACCTCGAGCTGGTGTTGGAGCTCGAGTTCGAAGAGGCCGTGTTCGGCGTGCGGCGCGAGATCAAGCTGCGGGCGCCGGTGCCGTGCGACACGTGCGAAGCCACCGGGGCCAAGCCGGGCACGACGCCGACGACGTGTTCGGGTTGCGGCGGCGCCGGCGAGATCCGGCGCGTCCGCCAATCGATACTCGGCCAGATGGTCACGGCTAGCCCGTGCCCGCGCTGCGGCGGGCTCGGCCAGGAGATCGCCGAGCCCTGCCCCGACTGCCGGGGCGAAGGCCGTCGCACCGAGGAGAAGGCTTACGAGGTCGACGTGCCCGCCGGCGTCGACGACGGCACCCAGCTCCGCCTGCCCGGGCGGGGCGGGGCCGGGCCGCGTGGCGGACCGCTGGGCGACCTCTACCTCCACGTGCGGGTTGCGCCCCACGAACGCTTCCGTCGCGACGGCCAGGACCTCATGGCCGACCTGCACGTCACCATGACCCAGGCCGCGCTCGGCGCCCACCTCTCGTTCGAAACCCTCGACGGTGCCGAGGACCTCGCCCTCGAACCGGGCACGCACTCGGGCCGGGTCTTCGAGCTCAGGGGCCGGGGCGTGCCCGGCGGTCGTGGGCGGGGTAGGGGCAACCTCCTGGTGCGGGTGCTGGTCGACACGCCCACCGCGCTCGGCAAGGAAGAGGAAGACCTGCTGCGTCGCCTCGCCGAGTTGCGGGGCGAAGAGGTCGCGCCCGCGGACTCGGGTTTGCTGTCCCGCATCCGCAGCGCCTTCAAGTAGCCGGGGTGGAGCGGGTCGCGGCCCACGTGTTCGTGGGCGACCTCGATCGTCCGTCGCTCGACGACGACGATCGCCACCACCTCGAACGGGTGTTGCGCCTGCGGGCGGGGGAGGCGGTGTCGGCGAGCGACGGGCGCGGCGGCCTGCGGCGTTGTAATTACATCGGGACCGGCGAACTCGAGCCCGCGGGCGAGGCCGCGTGGGAGGAAGCGCCGTCGCCGGCCCTGGCCGTCGGCTTCGCTCTGGTCAAGGGCGGCCGGCCCGAGTGGATCGTGCAGAAGCTGACCGAGTGCGGGGTCGACCGGATCGTTCCGTTCGTGGCCGACCGTTCGGTCGTCCAGTGGGAGGGGCCCAAGGCCGAACGCAACGCCGAGCGCCTGGCCCGGGTGGCCAGGGAGGCGGCCATGCAGTCCCGGCGGCGCTGGCTTCCGGTGGTGGACGCCGTGGCTCCGTTCGCTGCCCTGGTCGTCGGCGGGCCGTCAGGTCCGGGCACGGGCTGGGTCCGGGCCGACCTCGACGGCGAGCAGCCGCCGACGCTCGACCGGCCCTCGATCCTGGTCGGGCCCGAGGGCGGCTGGAGCGAGGCCGAGCGGGCGGCGTGCCCGTCGGCGGTGGGCCTCGGGCCGACGGTGCTCCGGGCCGAAACCGCGGCCGTGGCCGTCGGGGTCCTGCTGTCGGCCCTGCGTGCCGGCGTCGTGGCGCCGTCCCTCAGCCGCGCTCCGCGGTCATATTGAGGATTTTTTCACCGTAGGTGGGCCCTGGGCCCGCAGACGTGGAATACTTTTGGGCGATAGAGGGGGTCCACCGGCCGATGACGGACAATCCGATGCCGACGAACTACGCCCAGCGCGTAGGAGAACGTCTTCGGCTCATTCGCAAGCAAAAGGGCCTCTCGCTCCAGGAGGTCGAAGCCACCTCCGACCAGGAGTTCAAGGCGTCGGTACTCGGCGCCTACGAGCGGGGTGAGCGGGCCATCTCCGTGCCCCGCCTCCAGCGCCTGGCCCGCTTCTACACCGTGCCCGTCGACCAACTGCTGCCCCAGGATCTCGACAACGACTTCCTCGGTGCCCGCGGCGACGACGACGTGATCGACCTCACCAACGACGGCGAGACCAGCGAGGCCGGCGCGACGACCTCGTCCACGTCGGTGCCTTCCCGCCCGGCTCGGCGGTACGAGGAGGATCGGGTCTCGATCGACCTGGCCCGGCTGCAGACGGTGACCGAGAAGGAGCGGGAGATGCTCACCCGCTACCTCGGCATGATCCAGGTGCAGCGCCAGGACTTCAACGGCAAGGTGCTCACCATCCGTTACGAAGACCTGCGGGCCATCGCCTGCCTGTTCGAGACGACGACCGACAGTATGCGCCGCCGGCTCGACGAGCTCGGCCTCCGCCGCTGACCTCTCCGTTCGGCGTCTACGTCCACATCCCGTTCTGCGAACGGCGCTGCGACTACTGCGCGTTCGCCACGTGGACCGATCGCCACCATTTGCATTCGTCGTACGTCGACGCGTGCCGGCACGAGATCGCATCGGCATCTCTGCCGCCGGCGACGAGCGTGTTCTTCGGCGGGGGTACGCCGTCGTTGCTCGAGCCGTCGTTGTTGACGTCGATCCTCGGCGAGGTGACGTTGGCTCCTGGCGCCGAGGTCACCGTCGAGTGCAACCCCGACACGGTGACGGCTCCGCTGTTGGAGTCGTATGCCTTGGGCGGCGTGAACCGGTTGTCGTTCGGCGTGCAGTCGATGGTGCCTTCGGTGTTGGCGTCGTTGGGGCGCACCCATGTGGTCGACAACGTGGTGGCGTCGATCTCGTCGGCTCGTTCCGCCGGCTTCGACAACTGGAACGTCGACCTCATCTATGGCGCCGCCGGCGAGTCCGACGACGATTGGCGGCGCACGGTCGAGACCGTGTTGTCGTTCGATCCGCCGCACGTGAGCGCGTATGCGTTGACGGTGGAGGCGGGGACGCCGTTGGCTTTGGATCCTTCGCGTGCTCCCGACGACGACGACCAAGCTGCGAAGTACCTGGCCGCCGATGCCTTGTTCTGCGCCGCAGGGTTGGTCTCGTACGAGATCTCGAACTGGGCGCGGCCTGGCTTTGAATGCCGGCACAACCTGTTGTATTGGCGGCAAGGCGATTACCGGGGCATCGGTTGCGCTGCCCACTCGCACTCGGCCGGACGCCGGTGGTCGAACGTGCGGACGCCTGAGCGTTACGTGGCCGCCATTGCCTCGGGCTCGTCGCCGGTCGCGGCCTCGGAGACGTTGTCTGTTGCCGAACGCCGCATCGAGGGCCTGCAGTTGCAGTTGCGAACCCGTGACGGTGTGCCCGCGGATGCGTTGCCCTCCGACGACGAGCTCGAGGGCTTGGTCGAACCGATGGGCTCGTCCCGTGTGCGCCTCACCGCGGCCGGCCGGCTGTTGGCGAACGAGGTCGCGGTCAGGCTGCGCTAGGCCTGGAAGCGGTTCGACAGGTCGTCGCTCTCGGCGTCGTCAGACGCCGGCTGGCCGACCACGTGGTGCTTGGTGCAGCGGACGACCGTGCGGCCGTCGCCGCTTTCGACCTCGACCCGATCGGTGAGCGAGTCGACGATGAACAAGCCCCGGCCGTGCTCGTCCTCGTCGAGGACGTCGGCCATGCGGCGGCCGGGCGGGCGGGCGAAGGCGACGCCCTGGTTCTCGACCTCGAGGACGACGGCGCTGCCCTCGACGGCGGCCCGCAGGACGACGTGACCTTCAGGGTCGACCGAGTGCTCGACGGCGTTGGTGGTCAGTTCGGACGAGGCGATCAGCAGGTCGTCGACGGCGTCGAGGTCGGCCCCGCGCTGCACGTGTAGCCAGTGGCCGAAGGCGTGGCGGGCCCGCCGGATCGCCTCGATCGTGGGCGCGATCCGGTAGACGAAGGGGCCGGTGACCTGCGCCGTCTCGAAGGCATTCGGATGTCGGCTTGGCATGATGTCCGAAGTGGGGTCGGGGGCGAACGGGCTGGGGCCAAACCTACCCACCGGCCTCCGGGGTTGACACCTTCGGTGGCGGGGTCAGGATGGCGACCTGCTGGCCGGGGAAGAGCAGGTCGGCGTCGTGCGGGTCGGCGAGCATGGGTCGGTTGTGCTCGACCAGGCCCGACCAGTAGGGCGTGATCTCGTCGTCGGTCGGTGGCCGTTGCCACGCTTCGGCGAGGACGGCCTCGGCGATGCGCCAGAAGTGGTCGCCGGGCCGGACCGTCCACGTGGCCGTCGTCGCCTGCTCGTCGTGGGCCGGCCGGGGTTCGGCCGCCGTGCGCGTGGCCGTGGTGGCCGGCGTCGGCAGCGAGCTGGCCGGCGAGGCCGAGGCGGTCGTGGCGGCCGAGGTCGATGTGATGGTCGGCATCGACGTCATGGTCGATGTCGGGCTCGGGCCAGCGGCCGGTCCACCGGAGGCGGCGGTGGTGGTCGAGACGGCGCCGGCGGCCGAGGCGGCCGGTGAGGTCGTCGTGGACGGTGGGGCCGAGGTGGTGGTCGCCGGGGTGGAGGCCCTCGGCGGGGAGGCCGCGGTGGTCGCGGGGGTCGAGGCCCTCGGCCGGGCCGTGGGGTCGTCGCCGAGGCGGCGCATGGTTGGCGGGGGGTCGGCGTCGGGGTCGGGGAGGCGGCGCATGGTGACGGTCTCGGCTTCGGCGGCCAGCGCGGGTCGGGCGGGGACGATCAGGGCGGTGGAGGCGACGGTGGTGGCGGCCAGGCCGATGCCGGCGACGGCTTGGGTGAGCCGGCGGACCGTGGGGAGGGCGAGGGCGTCGGCGAGGGAAACAACCCGTCCGGCGTGGACCAGGCGCAGGACGCTCGAGGCCAGCGTCGTCCCGAGCAGGTACCAACCCAGGACGACGGCCGCCATCCGCACGATGGCGAAGGCGGCGGCCGCCGGCCCTCGCCGGTCGAGCCACTCCTGCAGCGCCAACCGACCGCCGTCGAGCGAGGGTGGGGCCAGCGGACCATGGCCGATCCGGTGGAGCGCGGCGAGGGCGGCGGCGAGGAAGGCGATCCAGGCGAGGAGGCGCACGGCCGCGAAGGCGCGGGTCACGGCGCAGTGTCCACGGGGTGACGGGTGCCGTCGGGGTGGACGAGCTCGGCCCGGCCGCAGGAGGCGCCAGGGCTGAGGTCGACGGCGCCAGGGTCGGCGTCGACGGGCCGGGCCGTGGTTGGGGCGCCCGACACGGCCCAGGCGTCGAAGACGAAGAGGGCACCGGTGGAGGGGCGGAGGACGGCGGCGGTGGCCTGCTGGGTACACGACCAGTCGGCCACCACGACGACGTCGCCGGGCAGGCCGACGGCGTAGCGGACGCCGTCGGCGACGAGCTGGTTCGGGGCCGCAGCCGGGAGCGCGGCCGGCTCCGCAATGGGACGGGCGGCCCCGACGGCCAACACGGCGGCCGCACCGACGAGGGCGACCCCCGCCCCCATGGCCACGCGTTCTGCATCCACGTTGTCACATTACATGAAAAGCAGCGAGACTCGTCAACCGCCGCGGGCAGAAACCGTCGACCGAGCGGTGACGTGGGCGATCGAGCGGGCGCCGGGGATGGCGGGGGCGAACACCAGCCGGACGTCGGCCTCGGCCACCACCACGACGGTGCGGCCCGAGGTCGAGGCGGCCCCGGACCAGCGTTGGTAGCCGGCCGGCCGGCGGGCGTCGGAGAAGGCCAGGCCGACGTACGACGCCGCCTTGCCCTGGTCGAGGGAGACCGCGCCGCCGCCCCGGTAGAAGCTCGACTCCGAGACGGCGAAGCCGGCGATGTCGTTGGCCACGCCAGCGGTCCGGTTGGCCAGGTCTCGCTGGGCCAGGAAGACGACGGCCGAGTCGACGGCGATGGCTCCGAGAACGATGAGCACCAGCACGGCCGCGGGCACCAGCATCATCACCGAGCCGCGATCACGATAACGAGCACCGGCACGATCGCCGTCGGTCCGCCTCACGGCCGCAGCTCCGCCGGGCACTCGTTGGTGTCGGCCAGCCCGCTGCGGAAGGGGTCGACGATCTCGGAGTGCCGGGCCCGGGCGGTGAAGCCGTGGCCGTAGCGGCCGATCACCGGGATCACGACCAACGGCACCGGGTACTCGACGCGGATCGTCACCCGGGCGCAGCGCTGCAAGGCGGCCTCCTCGGCCACGAACCGCATCCGGGAAGGGGTCCGGCCGTAACCGGCGATGGCATCGGAGGCCGCCGAACGGGCCTCGGCCAGCGCGTCGGAAGTCGTCGGCGAACGGCTCTCGACGAACGCCCGGGTCGCCTCCCGGGCCGCACCCGCGGCCGCCATCTTGGCGTCGACCACGCCCCACGCATTGGCGACCACCAACGTGCCGAGCACGAATACCAGCACGCCGAAGATCACGCCCTCGACCCCGGCGATCTGGCCGTCGTCGCCCCGGCCACGACAACTCATGGCGCCACCACCCGTTCGATGCGGACACGGGCGGTGCGCTCGATCACGTCGATCCCGAGCGGCGCCCGCAATGCGCGAGGCAGGAAGCTCGGGTTCTGGGCCCGCACCGTCAAGACCACGGTGTCGGCGGTATCGCCCCACCGCAACGACAAACGATCGGCCGAGGCGTACCGCCCCAGCACCGCACGCACGTGGGACTCGGCGTCGCCCCGAGGGTCGGCCGACGAAGACGAGGCCGCGCCGGCGGCGATGCGGGCGCCGTCGAAGGTCGCGGCGGTCACCGCCGAGGTGGCGTAGAGGTTGAACAGCACCTGCACGGCCACGAGCAACAACAAGAGGAACACCAGCACGCCGACCATCGTCGAAACGAGGCCGGCGCCGGCGTCACAACCGGGGTCTACTGGCCGATCTGGTCGACCTGCTGGTCGACCTTCTTCTGCGTGTTGCCCAGCGTCGCCTTGAACCCCACCCACACGACCACGCCGAGGAACGCCATGATCAACACCGCGATGGCCGCCGAGATCACGCCCTCGCCCCGCTCGTCCCGGTGCCACCGGGGTTGATACGAGGCGCGGAAGTTCATCTGCCATACGTACAGCCCCACCAGCCGAGTCCCCATGGCGCCGATGTTGGCCGATCACGACCCGGAGAACAAGCGCAAGGCCTCGATGAACGGGATGGCGAGGAAGATCACGCCCGGCACCAACGTCGCCACCGTGACCGGAATCCACACCGACTGCGAACGCCGCTCCATCGTCTCGACCAACTCCCGCTGCACGTCACGGCGGATGCCGCGGGCCTCTTCGGAGATCAACCGGCCGAGGTCGCTCGCCTCCCGGTTCAAGGCCAAGACCGGCACCAACCGATCGAGGGCGCCGACCTTGGCCACCGCCGCCCACTCCCGCAGCGCCTCGACCTCGCTCAAACCCTGGCGGATGCGGCCCGTCACCCGTTGCAGGTCGGCGGCACAAGCGCCCGTGCCCCTGGTCGACAACCGCCCCAGCGCCGAGCCCAACGAGAAGCCGGCCGACAACAGCATGGCCAACTGTTCGGACAGCACCGGTAGCTCGAGGAACACCCGCCGTTGCCACGCCGCCGAGGCCGACGCCACCTGTTGCTCGACGAGCAGGAAGGCGAGCAACGGCGCACCGAGCAACACGAAGACGGCCACGACCGCCGCCGGCCGCACCGCCAACAGCACCAACCCGCCCACCCCCATAGATGCGGTCATGCGGCCCACCTGGCGCACGCGAAAGGCGGTGACGTCGAGGGGCGAGTGGATGCGTTCGAGGCGCACGGCCAGCTCCTCGCTGACGCCGAAGACCTTGGCCAAACGCTCGCCGAGCGATCGCGACAACGGGCCGATGACCTCGCGGAACGACTCGGTCGACAGCACGCCCCGCCCGGCACCGGCGGCCAACCCGCCGGGCGAATAGGGCCGCAGGCGCTGGGCCAACGAGGGACGGGCGAACCAGCGCAGCTCGCTCAACAGCAACGTGGCCCCGACCCACAAACAGAACCCGGCGAGCACCGCGATCCTCACGAGAACACCCGCTCCTCTTCGGGGAGGCGCAGCAAACGGCCGGCCCACAGCCAGCACGCGACGACGACACCGAGGCCGGCCGCGACCAACAACTGCCCGAGCGCGGTCTGGTACGCCTCCCGCCCGGTACCGATCGACAACCCGGCCAGAGCCATCCCCAGAGGAACGATGAGTACGAAGCGCCGGGCGAAGCGCACGCCCGCCTGCTTGGCCTGCGCGTCCTTGCGCCCCTGCAGGTCCTGGATGCGGTCCTCGACCAACGCCGCCAGCCGCCGGTCGACGTCGGAACCGCCCACGGCGTGGGCCACCAGCAACGTCTCGCAGGCGGCGTCGGCGGTCGGGTCGGCGAGGCGCGCCTTCAACACCGCGGTGGTGCGGCCGAAGTCGGTCGAGATCAACCACTCCCGTTCGGCGGCGGCGAACGCAGGACGCAATTCTGCAGGGCCACGCCGGCCCACCTCCAGCAACGCCTGGGGGATGGAACGCCCGAGGGAACCGGTCAGCAACCTGACCTCCTCGAGCATCCGGGGCCACGCCTCCCGAGCGTCGCGCCGGCGCGTGTCCCGCCGGGCCTTGTACGACGCCAACGGGAAGGTGGCGGCGAAACCGCCGGCGAGAACCGCGGGCACGACCCCGCCGAACAACCCGAAGGCGACACCGGCGCCGGCGACGAACAGCGCCGCCATCACCGTGCCCAGCTCGGCCGGCCGCACCTCGTCGAGGCCGGCCTGCACCATCCACTCCCGCCTACGGGCCGACCGGCGCCGGCGGGATTGCACCGCCCGCGGGCCGAACCCAAGCCCGGGCCATCCGAGGACGAGCGCGCTGTAGACCAGGAAGACGCCGTAGGCGCCCACCAACGCGAGCAGGAGCCCGACCATCGGCCTAGGACCCGGCGAGCAGCTCGCGCACGTCGCGACCGGCGAGCTCGAGGGGCCGGGCGATGCGGGAGGGAAGGTTGCCCGTCCACCGCAGCGGCTGGTCGAGCCGCTCGCGTTGGAACAGGTCGGTGACGGTGAAGTTGGTCGAGTCCCGGGTCGTCTGCAGCTCCTCGACGGCGATGACCTCGGTGACCTGGGGCGTGTCGCCGAGCCGGGCGCAATGGACGACGACATCGATCGACTCGCTCACCAAGCTGTTCAGGGCCGACATCGGTAGCTCGTTGGTGGTGTCGGCCAGTTGGCTGATGAAGCGCAACCTGGTCAGCGCCTGGCGGGCCGAGCCCGCGTGGATGGTGGTGAACCCCTTGACCCCGGACGACAGCGTGAGCAGCAGGGGCAGCGCCTCTCGGTCACGAACCTCGCCGACGATGGCGACGTCGGGCGCCATGCGCAGGAAGCCGGCGACCAGGCGGCGGAGGTCGACCTCCTTGCGGTCGTTGCGGGCCGGCCGGGTCTGCATGTGGGCCACGTTCGGCAAGGGGATGTCGGTCTCGAAGACCTCCTCGGCGATCACCACCCGCAACGTCGGATCGAGCCCGGCGGCGCAGCACGACATCAACGTCGTCTTGCCCGAACCCGGCGCGCCGGCGAAGAGGATCGTCAGCCGGGCCCGCACGCAGGCTTCGAGGAAGTCGGCTACCGGCTGGTCGAGCATGTCCCGTTCGACGAGCTCGCCGAGGTTCTTGAACGCCACGCCGGTGAACTTGCGGATGTTGACGAGCACGTGGCCGTCGCGGCCGACGTCGCCGTGGACGATGTGGAGGCGGGCGCCGGTGTCGAGCTGCGCGTCCTGCAGGCCTTCGGCGGCGTCGAGCTTGCGGTGGCTGCCCGAGGCGTCGTCGAGGATCTTGGTCAACGTGCGCACCACGTGCTCGTCGTCGTGGAACGACTCGTCGTGGTAGCCGCTCACGCCGGCATGGCGCTTCACGAAGATCGCATCGGGAGCGTTGATCATGACCTCCCACACGTCGTCGTCGGCCAGCAGCGGTTGCAGCGGGCCATAGCCGGCGAGGTTGCGGAAGGCCCGGTCGGCCACGAGGTCGGCGTCGGGCAGGTCGAAGGGTCGGAGCCCCCGCTTGAAGTCGCCCGACCACCTGGCCACCTCGTCGTCGATCAGGCTGCGGAGCCTGGCGGCACCGTCGGCCTTGGCCATGTCGAGGCTGCTGGCCTTGGCCCGTTCCTGGACGGCCTTCTCGATCTCTTGCAGCGGTGCGGGTTCCCCATCCGGCACGGCAGCAGTGTGGCTCGCTCCGCCCGGCATGGGCAAGGCCTACCGGGCGATAGCGCTCAGGGCACCGGCTTCATGATGATCATCTTCCCGACGACCACGAGTCCGCAGAACTTCGGTTCGGACGGCGCGCTGCATGGACCATTCAGTGAGGTGGGATCGGGGAAGGCGCCGAGTGAGACGTCGCCGCGGCCCTCGTTGACCGGCACAGCGCCGCCGGTGCAGTCGACCGACCACAGCGAGCCCGTCCATTGTTCGTGTACTCCGAGCTTGGTGATGAGGGACCACGGCCCGGTTGGGACGGTAAGCGGACTCGGTGGGCCGATTCCTGGCCCACCTATCGCGCCGTCACAGGTCAGTGGGTTGAGTGCACAGGACAGGTAGAAGCTGCCACTGAAACCGCTAGTTGGGGATGTTCCCTGCGTTGTGCCATTCGAAGCGAGCGAGCAGACTCCCGAGAATACTCCGAAGCAGATCGCCGCAACGTTGGTGAAGTTGTAGGTGCCCGGATTCGGATCGGGAAGGATCGCGTCGGCTCCTACTGCCATTCCTGGATTGATCGCGACGAATCCGGTCAACGTGCATTTGCTCACCGGCGCGTATGCCTGCGGCCCCTCGGCGTGGGCCGAAGGTATTGCATAGAGGGAGGTTGCGGCCAAGAGCAAGACTCCGACAGCCCACCTGAGGGTTCTCATGCTCTTTCTTCCTTTCTTAGCGCTCAGTTGCCGCCGTCGACATCGACTGGCTCGGTCAGGAGGACAGCCACGCCGGCGAGGATGATGCCGCAGAATCTGACGATCGGCGGTCCCGCAGTTCCCGTTCCGCATGCACTGTTCAGGGTCAACGGGTCGGGGATGGCGGTGGCAGCGAGGAGGCCGTCGCCATCGCTGATGCCGAGCCCGCCGAGGCCACTGCAGCTCACTTCGTCGAGGCCGGCCGCCAGCAGCGGCCCGACGGACAGGGACCTCGAGGCGTCATCAGCCGGAACTCGGGCAACGGGCAGGCCAACTGGGTATTGAACGAGGGCAGGGCCTCCGATCGTCCCAGAGCAGGTTTGACCTGTGATCAGGCAGGTCGCGGCCCAGGAGCCAGCAAAGCCGCCAGTTGGGCTTGTGCCGAGGGTGGAACCAGTTGACGCCGCCGGGCAGGTGCCAATCACGATCCCGGCGCATACCAGCGAGATGGTCGTGAAGGTGTAGCTCCCGGGACCGGTGCCAGTCAGGGGAACGTTGACCACGATTCCGGGGTTGAGTGCTACGGCACCAGCCACCACACAAAGGGCCACTGGCGCATAGACGTCCGACTCGACTTGGGCTTGGGCGCCCGGCGCGCACAGCCCGATGGCGACCAAGGACCCCATCACAAGCGTTCCTACCTTGCGAGCTCGCACGATGTCGGCCCCGTCTGCTTTGGTCAGGTATCTCTACAACGACATACGACCCAAACGCTCGATTGGGTCATAACTTGTGTGTGGACGTCCTCCGCTCCTGTGGACGTCTCATTCCGCATGACGCGTCGACGGACCGAGGAGGGGCACTGTCCTCCCCGCACCTGCACGATGGAGCGAGGTGGGTTCATTTGCCGCCGTCGAGGTCGATGGGCTCGATCAACAACAGCATTTGCGGCCGGTGTGACGATGCGCCATCGTCGAGGAGGCCGCTGGACACCGGCTGTTGTGGCGTCGCTTCCGACTTGTCGTCGTCCGGCCTCGGTTTGATCGGATGATGTCCGGCGAGATTGCACCGATGGCGAGGATGGGCTCGAGGGCGCTCGCAGAAGGCGGTGGCGGCTGGCAACCTCCGGCGTGGACGCCGTCTAAGGGAAGCGGCCGGCGAAGTAGCCCATCCACCAGCCGGAGGCCGAGGCTTCATCGCCGGTCCTTCTCGTGGCCCGCATCCGTCAGCCGCGCCGAGATCTGCTCGTCCTCACGCCGGCTCGGGCGACCAGTGGCCGAGCGAACCAGGCTTGACCAGTTGGGGCTCGTTGGCGGAGCGGGCGTCGGCGCCGGCCGACTGTTCCAACACGGCGGCGAAGGCGCCGGCGAGGGGCGTGCACAACGACGCCGGCAAGCGGACGCCGTCACGCAAACAGTCGTCGACCCGGCGCTCGGGAAGGAACACCGGCGAAGGCAGCGGGCGGGCGTCGAGCCGGGGGTCGAGCAACGAGGCGATGGCCGAAGCGACCTCCGAACGGGCACGGGCGTTCTTGGGGGCGACGTTCACCACCGGCACGATGCGGCCGGCGGCCACGTCGTGGCAGAGCAGTTCGCCGACAACACGAACGAGAGCGTGCACACCACCTTCATCGTCCCGAGACTGACGACGAGACAGTCGAGCTGAGCGTCCTGCAGGCCTTCGGCGGCGTCGAGCTTGCGGTGGCTGCCCGAGGCGTCGTCAAGGATCTTGGTCAACGTGCGCACCACGTGGTCGTCGTCGTGGAACGACTCGTCGTGGTAGCCGCTCACGCCGGCATGGCGTTTCACGAAGATCGCATCGGGAGCGTTGATCATGATCTCCCACACGTCGTCGTCGGCGAGCAGCGGTTGCAGCGGGCCGTAGCCGGCGAGGTTGCGGAAGGCCCGGTCGGCCACGCGATCGGCGTCGGGAAGATCGAAGGGCCGGAGCCCCCGCTTGAAGTCGCCCGACCACTTGGCCACCTCGTCGTCGATCAGGCTGCGGAGCCTGGCGGCGCCGTCGGCCTTGGCCATGTCGATGCTGCTGGCCTTGGCCCGTTCCTGGACGGCCTTCTCGATCTCCGCCAACGGCGACACGTCCGACACGGTCTCTCCCCAGGACTCGGCGATGCAGTGTGCCCGGTCCGGCGGCCGGCGGCAACAGGCCGCGTCAGGCGCTGACGGCGAAACGCTCGACCGACAGGTCGCGGGCCGGCACCGGGCGGCCGAAGTAGTAGCCCTGGACGTACTGGCAGCCCAGCGAGCGGACCTGCTCGAGCTGTTCGGCGGTCTCGACGCCTTCGGCGATCACGTCGTGCCCGAGGGCCCGGGCGAGGCTGACGACGGCGGAGATGATGACGTCGTTGGCGCCCGACGACGACATCCGCTGCACGAACGAGCGGTCGATCTTCACCGTGTCGACCGGGAACGATTCCAGGTAGCTCAACGACGAGTAGCCCGTGCCGAAGTCGTCGATGGCGAGGTGGACGCCGAGTTCCTTGAGGCCGCGGAGCACGGCCACCGTCGAGTCGCCGTCGTCCATCAGCACGCTCTCGGTGATCTCGAAGCCGACGGCGTGGCCCGGCAGCCCGTGGCGCCTGATGGCATTGCAGATCGTGGCCAGCAGGCCGGTGTCGGCGAACTGCCGGCCCGACAGGTTGATGTCGACCCGCACCTCGGCGAACGGCGAGTCCGGCCCGAGTGCCCGCCAGGCCGCTACCTGGCGGCACGCCTCCTCGATGACCCAATGGCCGAGGGGAACGATGAGGCCCGACTGCTCGGCCACCGGCACGAAGACGTCGGGCGGCAACAGCCCGTCCTCCGGGTGCTGCCACCGCACCAATGCCTCGAGCGCGACCAGCTTCCCGGAGTCGGCGGCCACGACCGGCTGGTAGTGCAGGCGCAGCTCGTCCGAGCTCAACGCCCGGCGGAGGGCGTGCTCCATCTCGATGCGGGCCAGCATCTGCGAACGGATGCCCTCGTCGAAGACCTCGATGCGGGCCCCGCCGCGCTCCTTGGCCCGGTACATGGCGACGTCGGCGTCGCGCAGGATGTCCTCGGGCCTGACGTCGTGGGCCTGGGCCATGGCCAATCCAACGCTGGCCGTCAGCACGTTCTCCCGCCCGAACAACGAGATCGGCTCGGCGATCGACGCCTCCACCCGGTCGGCGACCCGCATGGCCTCGGCGGTGGTGATGTCCTCGCACACGACCACGAACTCGTCGCCCGACAACCGGGCCACGGTGTCGGCCGGGCGCACCGCCGCCCGCAACCGGTTGGCCACCAACGACAACACCTCGTCGCCGACCGAGTGGCCGAGGGAGTCGTTGATGGCTTTGAAGCGATCGAGGTCGACGAAGAGGACGCAGAGCTGCTGGTCGTCGGCCGGCCGGCGGCGGGCCAGCGCATGGCCGAGGCGGTCGAGCACGAGCGCCCGGTTCGGCAAGCCCGTGAGCTGGTCGTGGGTGGCCCGGTGCATGGCGTCGGTGTAGGCCCGGTTGATGGCTTCGATCGCGCTGGAGTCGTTCAAGGCCAGCGACGTGTGCTCGGCGAAGGCCAGCAACATGTCGTGCTCGCTCGGGGTGTAGGTCCTGCGGCGGTCGTAGGACGCCACCAGCAGGCTGCCGGCGACCTTCCCGTCGCGGTACACCGGCGCGGCCATCGCCGTCTGGAGGCCGGAGGTGACGAAGGCCGGCAGGGCGTTCTCGGTCTTCTCGTACTCGTCGGCGACGACGAGCCGGCCCTCGGAGACGGCCCGTCCTCCGACGCCCTCGCCGATCGGCCGCCGGAAGATCGAGGCGAGGGTGTCGTCGTCGATGCCGACCGACGCCGCGATCCGCAGGTAGCCGGGATCGTCCTCGTCGAGGATGCGCAGCGAGACCACCTCGGCATCGAGCAACGACGACGCCCCGTCGGTGATGGCCGAGAGCACCTCGGCGATCGGTGCCCGGTGGGAGATCGAACGTTGGATGCGGAACAGCCGTTCCAGCAGCTCCTGGCGTTCCTGCAGCGAGCGGCGCGAGATCCGCTCGAGCTCGAGCAGGCGCAGCAGCCGCACGGTGAGCACGAGCACCCGGGCCATGCCCCGCAGGAGGATGCCTTCCTCCTGGGAGAAGGGCGCGCCGACGCGCAACAACACCACCCGGACGTCGCCCTCGTCGCCGTCCATGCCGATCACGAGGGCGAAGGCGTCGCCCACGCCGGTGACCGACACGTGGCTCGTGCCGATGGCGATGGCGGCCAGCTCGTCCTGGGGTTCCTGGCCGGGCCGGAAGCCGACCGACGCGGCCAACTGGCCGTCGAACATCACCGCCGCGACCTCGGCCTCGACCGCTTCGGCCAGCCGATCGACGCCGCGCTCGATGGCCGCGGCCTCGTTCGGGTACGAGGAGACGACCGCGAGGAACTCCGAGAGCTGGTGGCTCAGCCAGCCGCGGCGGGACTCGGTGGGGTCGGGCTCGGACACGGACATGGACACGGTGCGGGGAGGGCCGTCGTCAACCGAGGGCGAGCACGACGAGGGTCTGGTTGTGGAACCCCGTGGTGCCGTGGGTGCGGGCGAACTCGCCGTAGGTGTAGAAGCCGGCGACGGGCGCACCGGTGGCGAAGCTGGCCAGGCGGCCGACCTCGCGCTGGATGCCGTCGTCGCCCATGACGCCGCGGCGGGCGATGCAGTCGAAGGCGATCATGCCGAGCGGGGGGCGTTCGCCGAGTGCAAGTAGCGCCTCGCCGCACGCGTCGTCGGTGGCCGAGATGACCGAGGCCTCGTCGCCCTCCATGAACCAGGCCAGGCCGCCCTTGGCCACGTTGGCGATGCAGACCAGCGACCTGGCGTCGAAGTCGGCTTCGGCGACGAACCGCACTTCCTCGCCGCTCCTCCGGCTCAGCCCGAGGGGGTGGGTGAGGGCGAAGCGGGTGAAGGCGGCGGGGTCGGTGTAGGCGTCGGCCGGCCCGCCCAGGCGGTCGAGGTAGGTGTCGAGGGCGGGCTGGTCGTCGAGGGTGAAGAGGTGGTTGCCGTCGCTGTGGGTCACGACCATCGGATCGCCGACCCGCCGCCAACCGTGGCGTACGCCGATGCCGAGGGGTGCGTCCGAGGCGATGGTGGCGGCCACGACCGCACCGGTGAAGACCTCGTCGTCGTGGAACTGGAACGTGGTCGTCATCTTGAGGTCGTCGCCGGCGCAGCCCCCGACGAGGGGGACGGTCGCGCCGGTGGCCCGGTAGGCGCCCCGCACGATCTCCTCCTGGTCGCCGGCCAGGCCGTCGGACAGGACCATGACGACGGTGTGGGCCCGGGTTTCGACGTCGGAGACGCAGCCGGCGGCTTGGAAGCTGGCCTCCCGCAGTCCGGCGTCTCCAGGCTCGATGATGGCGTGCCTGGTGGCGATCGAGAAGCCGGCGCCGCCGAGGGCGGTGACGACGACGGCGGTGTCGCCGGCATTGGCCTCGTCGTTGGCCACGGCCAGTTCGCCGGCGGTCGAGCAGCCGATGAGGGGCACGCCCGGGGCCTCGGCCCGGACGGCGGCGAGGAGCGTGGGCAGGTCGTAGGCGTCGGAGCAGAAGACGATCAGGAGTCGGGCGTCGGCGCCGGCCAGGGCCGCCCTGGTGGCGGTGGAACC
Organism: Actinomycetota bacterium; assembly: GCA_034668185.1. Taxonomy (GTDB): domain Bacteria; phylum Actinomycetota; class Acidimicrobiia; order Acidimicrobiales; family CADCTF01; genus DATLED01. The sequence continues at coordinate 5,717 of JAXDPV010000004.1, read as the reverse complement.
CGCGGTGGCCGAGTCCTGGTCTTCGGACCGGCCCACCCCCATCCAACGCTCTCCGTGGTCTTCGCTACGCAGTGCGGTCATAGTGCGGCATCGTCCCGCCAGCGGCTCTTGTTGAGGGTGACTGTCGGAATTGACCCGGTTGGGCCATGGACGTGACCCCCAAACCTGGTGCGTTTGCATGTGGTCGATCTGTCCTCTACACGCTCGACCGCAAGGCCTCGACCGGCTCGAGAGCCGCGGCCCGGGCCGATGGATAGGCGCCCAACAGCAGCCCGACCACGCCTCCGAGCAACGGAGCGGCGAAGGGCACCCACGCTTCGAGCACCGGCGTCCAGCCTCGGCCGGCAGCCACCAACACCACGACCAATGTCCCAACCGACGCGCCCACAACACCCCCGACCAACCCGAGCGTGATGCTCTCCAGGAGGAACTGGCCGGCGATGTGCGAGCGGGTCGCACCCAACGCCGCAGCCCGATCTAGCCGAGCCGCTCGAGCACCGACACCAGCGTCACAAGCACTTCACCCGCCTCGGCGGCGCCCGCACGGCCTCCACCGGTGCGCCGGCCCCGGCTTGGCCATCGCCCTGGAGATCGTCGAGCGCCACGGCGGGACGATCTCGGTCGAGGGCGCCCGACTCCTGGTGTCGCTGCCGCCGCCGGCCTAGCCCTCGCACACTCGCGCCGCGCGCCCTTCGCTCTCGCTTGTTGGGCCCTTTTGGCGACCAAAACCGCCCGATCGGCCACGTTTGGCGACCAAAAGTGACCAATAAACGCTGGCGGGCGAGGGGAGCGGTGGGCTAGCGGCCGATCTGGCCGTCGAGCAGCTCGCGGGTGAGGTCCATGTGGCCGACGTGGCGGGCGACCTCTTCGACGAGGTGGGTCACGATCCAGCGCAAGGTCGTCGGCCTGACGGTCGAAGCCGCCGGTTGGTCGAGCGATGAGCCGGCGGCGTCGAGGACGGCGTCGGCGGCGTCGGTCTCGGCTCGATAGAACGAGATCACGTCGGCCGCGCCCCAACCGTCGGGGACGGCGAACTGGTTCGCCGACCGGTCGACGTCCTCGCCGGCGAACACCCCCCGCAGCCAGAGCCGCTCGCAGTACCCGAGGTGCATCACGATCGCCCCGAGCGAGTTGGCCGTGGGCGCCGGCCTCCACCGGATCTGCCCGTCGTCGAGGCCCTCGACCTTGTAGATCGCGCTGCCCCGCAAGTGCTCGAGCCAACCCCGCAGCATCGTCATCTCGTCCGCCGGCGCGGCCTCGTCGGGCCTGGGCACGTGCAGCGTCGGCGGTCGGTCACTCATAGCGCTACGCCGGCTCGGGCGACCAGTGGCCGAGCGAGCCGGGCTTGACCAACGTGGGTTGGTCGAGGGAGCGGACGCCGACGCCGGCCGCACGTTCGACGACCGCGGTGAACGCGCCGGCGAGGGGCGTGCACAGCGAGGCTGGCAAGCGGACGCCGTCACGCAGCGCGTCGTCGACCCGGCGCTCGGGCAGGAAGACCGGCGAGGGCAGCGAACGGGCGTCGATCCGGGCCTCGAGCAGCGAGGCGATGGCGGAAGCAACCTCGGAACGGCCACGGGCGCTCTTGGGGGCGACGTTGATCACCGGGACGATGCGATCGGCAAGCACGTCGTGGTCGAGGAGCTCGCCCACGACCCGCACCAACGCGTGTACGCCCTTCATCGTCCCGAGCCCGACGACGAAGCAGGCGTCGGCCCGGCCGGCCACCGTGCGGGCCATGAGGTTGCGCTCCTCCACGTCGGCCGAGCCGCCCTCCGCCTCGCCCTCGAGGTCGGCGTCGGTGTCGCACACCAGCGCCCGCCATCCCCGGGTGAGGCTGTCGAAGGAAGCCGCGAACGCACGGGGACGCAACGCCGGCCAGTTGCGGGCCCGGCGCAACCCGAGGAGCAACTGGTACCGGCGGGCTTCGACGGCGAACGTCAAGGAGCGGACGTCGTCGACCGAGGGCCGGCCGTTGCGGTGGGCGTCGACCAACTCCTGCACGCCGGGCACGACGTCGCGGGCGTCGTGGAGCATCGCCTGCTCGGCGTGCAACGACAGGTCGGCCAGCAACACCATGCCGCCGTAGCCCAGGTCGTCGCCCAGCCCTTGGGCCAGCGCGATGGCCGCGGTCGACGCGCCGGTACCGCCGGGCCCGCACACCATCGCCACCTTGGCCCGCCACCCGCCGCCGACCATCGGGTCGCCGAGGTCGGCGCCGGGAACGGCGTCGCCCCGGCCGATCTCGGACGCGTGCGCGGCCAACGCCTCGATGAGGTCCTTGCGCTCGAACAACGGGCCCATCACCGTCGACGCGCCCAACGCCGCCCAATCGCGCGTCACCCGCACGTCGTCGACCACGATCACCGCGCACCCGGCCGAGCGGGCTTCGTCGACGAGGTCGCGATCCAAAGCCGGCAAGCCGCCGTCGACCAGCAAGGCCGAGAACGCCCGACCCGACGCCAGGTGGGCCCTGAGCTCGACCGGCGACATGCACTTCACGAATTCAACCGGGAGCGAGCCGGCGTTCGACCACTGGGCCACGTTGCGGAACCACGGCGAACGGGCCTGGGCCAGGCCGAGGACGACGAAGCGCCCGCTCGACACCGTCAGCCGGCCTTGTTGGCCGGCGCCCGGTACGTCTGGCCGACGGGGCCGCTCACGCTGGCTCCCGTCGAGCGGGCCAGCGTCACCTCGCCCGCCGACACCGCGTGCGAAAGGGCCAACGCTTCGTCGGAGGAGGCCAGCGCCACCGTGATCGTCTCGGTCTGGCCGTCGGCCAGCGCGCCGCCGGCACGACCGGCGTCGACCACCCGGGCCTGGCGGACGACGGTCACGGTATAGGTGTCGGCCCCGGTACCGAAGGTGGCCAGCACGTCGATGCGGTCACCGGGGCGCAAGGTGCCGGCCAGGGCCCGGGCCGCGGCGATCGAGAACGAGACCTCGAGCTCGTCGGCCGACGAACGCTTGGCCACCACCGAACCGGCTTGCACCAACTCGCCCTTGCGGATGGGGCCGACCGTCGTCGCGCCCACGACCCGCGCCTCGCGGGTGAAGGCGGCGTTGGCGACCACCACCGCCGGCAGGTCCATCGGCAAGGTCGTGAGGTCGTCGGCCGTCAACCGGCTGCCGACCGGGATGTCGCGCCGCGCCACCACGTAGCTGGTCGTGGGGCCGGCCGTCGCCCGGGTGTAGCCGGCGAAGATGCCGAGGCCGGCCAGCGCCACCAGGAACCCGCCCACCACGGCCCGCCCCGTCGGCAGCGTGGTGCGCCGGCGCAACGGCCGCCCCGGAGCGGTGGCCCGCTCGACAGGTGGGGCGACGGCGACGTTCGTCATGGTGGTGGAGTCGTTCTGCACACGGGCTGGAAGTCCCTGCTGGTGTGGCCTCGGGCTGCTACGAAAGTTTAGGGCATGACATGAGAAGCGGGGAAGTGGTAGCGTGCCCGGCGATGAGCGAAACCATCCAATGGTTGGGGACGACGGAGGCGGCCGAACGGCTCGGCATCGTGCCCCGCACGCTGTACCGCCTGATCGACGAGGGCCACATCCCCGCCTACAAGATGGGCCGGGTGCTGCGGGTCAAGGTCGACGACCTCGACGCCTTCCTCGAGACCACCCGGGTGCAACCGGGTTCGCTCGCCCACCTCTATCCCGAGCGGGTCGAGGATCAATAGTCGAAGACGACGACGTCGGCCAGGCCCGCCAGGCGGACGTGGGCCACGAGCCGGCCCTCGCCGTCGAGCTGCACGGTGGCCACGTCGGCGCCGACGCTCCGCAGCTCGCCGGCCAACGGCTCGGGGTCACCCACCGAGGTCAACTGCACCCGGGGCCGCTCGACGGCCAGGCGCGACAACGCCGCCGCCAGGCTCACGTCGACCGGCGCCGGTCGGGCTCCGGCGAAGTCAGCGTTGCCGGCCGCCGATGGCTCGGGCCGCAGCACGGTGATGGCCGCCAGCGGGACGAACACCGGCGGCCTGGCGCCGTCGCGCACCACGACGAAGTCGCGACCGACGGCCTCGATGCGCCCCCGGTGCGGGCGGCCGCTGGCCGTGCGGACGATCACGCCCGCGCCCCGCTCGGCCAGGTCGAGGGCCAGGCCGGCGAAGGTCGCCTCCTCCTCGGCCACCTGGCGCAGGCCCCGCTCCTGCGACCGCGCCCGAGCGGCGTCGTCGGCGGCGGCATCGGCGAGGAAGCGGCCCAGCTCCGACTCGTCCACGGCCGGCACGGTACCGGCAAGCTACGGTGCGCGCCCGTGGCCAACGACGACTGCATCTTCTGCAAGATCGTGGCCGGCACCATCCCGTCGACGGAGGTGGCGACCAACGAGCGGGCCTATGCCTTCCGCGACCTCAACCCGGTGATGCCGACCCACGTGCTCGTCGTCCCCCGGGCCCACGTGGCCAACGCCGACGAGCTCACCGCCGAGCACGGCGACGACCTCGCGGCCATGTACCTGCTGGCCCAGGAGGTGGCCCGCATCGACGGCCTGGCCGAGCGCGGATACCGGCTCGTGTTCAACGTCGGCGACGACAGCGGCAACACCGTGCCCCACCTCCACCTGCACGTCCTCGGGGGGAGAACCATGGGCTGGCCCCCTGGCTGAGGGTAGGCTTTCGCCCGAACCATCCGTGTCCAGCTCCCCAAGTACGACTCCGTCCCAGGTCAAGGTCCTGGTGCCAGGCAACCACCTGATGGTGGGCCTGCTCGGCCAGCGCGACGAGCTTCTGCGCTTGGTGGAGGACGCCTTCGGCGGCACGACCATCCACGTGCGGGGCAACGAGATCAACCTCGCAGGGCCCGAAGCGGAGCGGGCCGGCCGCCTGTTCGAGGAGCTGGTGCTCCTGCTCCAATCGGGGCAGGCCCTCGACCTGGCCAACGTCGGACGCACCATCGAGATGGTGAAGGCCGACGAGAAGCCGTCGGAGATCCTCACCGCCGACATCCTCAAGTCCGCCCGCGGCCGCATGGTGAGGCCGAAGACGACCGGTCAGAAGCAGTACGTCGACGCCATCCTGGGCAACGTCATCAGCTTCGGCATCGGGCCCGCGGGCACGGGCAAGTCGTACCTCGCGGTGGCGCTGGCGGTGCAGGCGTTGCAGGCCAAGCAGGTCGAGCGCATCATCCTCACCCGGCCCGCGGTCGAAGCGGGGGAGCGGTTGGGGTTCCTGCCCGGCGACCTCATGGCCAAGGTCGACCCCTACCTCCGCCCGCTGTACGACGGCCTGTTCGACATGCTCGGCACCGACGCCGTCCCCCGGCTGATGGAGAAGGGCGCCATCGAGATCGCGCCCCTCGCCTACATGCGGGGCCGCACCCTCAACTCGAGCTTCATCATCCTCGACGAGGCCCAGAACACCACGCCCGAGCAGATGAAGATGTTCCTCACCCGCATCGGCTTCGGCTCGAAGGCGGTCGTCACCGGCGACGTCACCCAGATCGACCTCGAGGGCGGCAAGTCGGGGCTGATCAACCTGGAGCAGATCCTCATCGGCATCGACGGGCTGGCCTTCGTCCGCCTCGACAAGCGCGACGTCGTGCGCCATCGCATCGTGCAGGACATCGTCCACGCCTACGAGCGGTCATCGCCCTAGCGATGGGGATCGCGATATTCGTCGCCGACGAGCAGTCCGCCCAGCCGGTCGACGCCCTGCGCCTGGTCCGGCTGGCCAAGTCGGTGCTGGCCGCCCAGGGCGTCAAAGCCGACTCGGAGCTGTC
>JAXDPV010000003.1:0-7758 GCA_034668185.1 Actinomycetota bacterium | reverse complement strand
CGCACCACGAACTCGGGCTCGTCGTAGATCGGCTTGAGATACGGGCGCTCCAGCACCTCGGCGGGCAAGCGCACCGCCCGCACGATGTCGTCGAGACGGGCGCCAGAGTTCATCATCGCCAACGTCGACGAGACCAGGAACTCCAACGCCGACGCGGCCTCGTCGAGCACGAGCGCGATCCGGTCGGCCCCACCGATGGGCAGCCCGTGGGCCGGCAGGAACAGCGACGGCCGCTTGGCCGCCATGGCACGCAAGGCCACCGCCCACTCGCGGGGGAAGCGCTGCACCTTCTGGGGGTTGCCGGCGTTGGGGAAGACCCACGTGAGGAAGTCGCCGCCGAGGATGGCGTCGTTCCCGGGCAGCCACGCCCACAGGTGGTCGTCGGTCTCGCCCAGGGCGTGCTGCAGGTCGAAGTCGACGCCGCCGACCGAGAGCGACAACGACTCACGAAAGGTGGTGCCGGGCACGACCCAGTCGGAGAACCACGAAGGCTCGCCCCGCCCGCCGAACTGGCGGTGGTTGACGACGGCGTTGTAGCCGTTGGTCAGGTCGTAGCGGTCGAAGCGGGGGACCACGGCCTCGTGGGCCACGACCGCCGGCGGGGCGTGGCCCCGGGCCGCGCCGTCGTCGACGAAGGCGCGGGCCCCGCCGACGTGGTCGACATGGCCGTGGGTGTAGAGGATGGTCGACACCGGCTCGTCCGGCGACCACGCCCGCAACGACGCCACCACCGCAGGGCCGAAGGCGGCCGCGCTGGTGTCGGCCACGACCAACCCGTCGTCCGTGCGGATCACCACCACGTGGGAGAAGGCCTCGATCACGGCGATGCCGTCGGCCACCTCGGAGAGCTCGGTCGTCATCCGGTTGGTCGAGCCGGGCCCGTCGTCGACCCCGGTGTCGACGAAGCGGGCGGACAGGGCGAGCAGGTCGGTGGCCATGGCGCAGACCGTAGGCTCGCCGGCCATGGACCGCTACGAGGTCGAAGCGTTCAACACCGCCACCGCGTCGACCAACAAGATCCACGACGACGCCGTGGCCAAGGGCCTCGGTTTCCGCGGCGGCCTCGTTCCCGGCGTCGACGTGTTCGCCTACCTCACCCACCCACCCGCGGCCCGGTGGGGCCGGGCCTGGCTCGACGGCGGGTGGATCAACGCCCGCTTCGCGTCACCCGTCTACGACGGCGACACCGTGACCGTCCAGAGCGAACCCGACGGCGACGGCCTCTCGATGAGGGTGGTCGACTCCGACGGCAACGAGTGCGCCACCGCCACCGCGGGCCTCGGTGCAGGCAACACCATGGTCGTCCCCGAGCGGCCCGAGCCGGAGCCGCCGCTGCCGAAGGCGTCGCCCGAAACCTTCGCCGCCTTCCCCGACGGCGTCCTCGGCTCGCTCGAATACGGCTTCCACGCCGACCGCCACGGCGAGTACCTCGCCGACGTCCGGGAGACGTTGCCCCTCTATCGCGACGACGGCGTGGCCCACCCCGGCTGGCTGCTGCGCATGGCCAACTACGCGCTGAGCCGCAACGTGCAGCTCGGCCCGTGGATCCACGTCGGCAGCGACGTCAACCTCCACCGGGCCGTCGAGGACGGCGAGTACGTCCAGGTCCGGAGCCGGGTCACCGCCGTGACCGAACGCAAGGGCCACCGGTTCGTCGAGCTCGACGTGGCCTACCTCGTCGACGCCGACACCCTGGTGGCCACCGTCCACCACACCGCCATCTACGAACCTAGGGCTCGGCGATGACCGGGTTCTCGAGCACGCCGATGCCCTCGATCTCGATGCGCACGGTGTCGCCCGGCGCGAGCAGGGCCGGGGGCGTGCGGGCGATGCCGACGCCCGAGGGCGTACCCGTGGAGATGACGTCGCCCGGCTCCAACGTGAAGGCCGCCGTCAAGTGCTCGATCATCTCCCAGCAGTTGAAGAGCATCAGGTCGGTCGTCGCGTCCTGACGGAGGTCGCCGCTCACCCACGTCCGCAGCCGCAGCCCGTGGGGGTCGCCGAGCTCGTCGCCGGTCACGATCCACGGCCCCATGGGCCCGTGGGTGTCGAACGACTTGCCCATCGTCATCGTCGGCGTGCGCCGCTGCCAGTCGCGCACGCTCACGTCGTTGACGACGGTGAAGCCGGCCACCACGCCGGGCGCGTCGGCGGCGGAAACGTGGCGGCACCGGCGGCCGATGACCATGGCCAGCTCGCCCTCGTAGTCGACCAGGTTCGAGACCTTGGGCACGTGGATCGGGTCGCCGGGCCCGACCACGCACGTCGACTGCTTGTTGAACCAGAGCTGGTACTCGGGCTTCGGCGTGACCGACTCGGCCACGTGGTCGGCGTAGTTCAGCCCGATGGCGAGGAACTTGGGCGGCCTGGCGATCGGGGCCAGCAGGCGCACGTCGGCCAGGGGAATGGCCTCGACCCCGCGGCGGTTGGCCGCCTTGGCCACCTCGTCGAAGCCGCCTCCGGCCGAGACCACGGCGACGGTGTCGGCCGGCAGCCCGGCCCCGGTCACGTCGAGGACGACGCCGTCTTCCTCCCGCACCACACCGAGCCGGGGCCAGCCGCCGCCGACCGGTGAGAACCGAGCCACTCGCATGGCCGTGGACGGTAGCGGAATGGGATCGGGCGTCGAACGGTTGTTCCCTCAACTATGAGCGATCTTCAGACTGTTGCCCTCCCGCTCCTTCCGCTCGCCACCGGCGTGGTCCTCCCCAACATGGTCGTGACCCTGGCCCTCGAATCCGACGAGGCCAAGGCCGCGGCCGAGGCCGCCACCTCCGCCGACGGGCGCCTCCTGCTCGTTCCCCGCATCGACGGCCGGTTCGCCGCCGTCGGCACCGTGGCCTCGGTCGACCAGGCCGGTGAGCTGCCCAACGGCGTGCCCGCCCTCATCCTCCGTGGCCTCCACCGGGCCACCCTCGGCAGCGCCACCGCCAGCACCGGCACGACCCTTTGGGTCCACGCCGACGTGGTCGAGGACATCGCCGTCGACACCCCCCGCCTGCGCGAGCTGGTGCGGGAATACAAGGCCATCGTCGAAGGCATCGCCGAGCGGCGGGGCAGCCGGCGGGTGGCCGAGATGGTGCGGGGTATCACCGACGCCTCGGCCCTGGCCGACACCGCGGGCTCGTGGCCCGACCTCTCCATCGAGCGCAAGATCCAGGTCCTCGAGACCCTCGATGTCGAGGCCAGGCTCGAGCTCGTGAGTGGCTGGGCGCGCGAGTACCTCGCCGAGATGGAGATCGCCGAGCAGATCCGTACCGACGTCACCGAAGGCATGGAGAAGGCCCAGCGCGAGTTCCTGCTGCGCCAGCAGTTGGCCGCCATCCGCAAGGAGCTGGGCGACGCCGACGACACCGGTGACGTGGCCGACGACTACCGCGCCAAGGTCTCCGAGTCGCTGATGCCCGACGGCGTGCGGGCCACGGTCGTCAAGGAGGTCGACCGCTTCGAGCGCACGTCCGAGCAATCGCCCGAGCACGGGTGGATTCGCACGTGGCTCGATTGGATGATCGAGCTTCCGTGGGGCGTCCGTTCCGATGACCGCCTCGACATCGCCGAGGCCCGTGCGATCCTCGACGCCGACCACACCGGCCTCGACGACGTCAAGGAGCGCATCATCGAGCACCTCGCCGTCCGCAAGCTGCGGGCCGAGCGCGGCCTCGACGTCTCTCCTGACGGCGGCTCCGGCCGTGGCAGCGGTGCCATCCTCGCCCTCGTCGGCCCTCCCGGCGTGGGCAAGACCTCCCTCGGCGAGTCGGTGGCCCGCGCCCTCGACCGCAAGTTCGTGCGGGTCGCCCTGGGCGGCGTGCGCGACGAGGCCGAGATCCGTGGCCACCGCCGCACCTACGTCGGCGCCCTCCCCGGCCGCATCGCCAGGGCCATGAAGGAGGCGGGCACGATGAACCCCGTCGTGCTGCTCGACGAGGTCGACAAGCTCTCCGGTGACTGGCGGGGCGACCCTTCCTCCGCGCTGTTGGAGGTGTTGGACCCGGCTCAGAACCACACGTTCCGCGACCACTACCTCGAGGTCGACCTCGACCTGTCGGACGTGCTCTTCGTGGCCACGGCCAACGTGGCCGAGACCATCCCCGGGCCGCTGCTCGACCGCATGGAGCTGGTGCGCCTCGACGGCTACACCGAGGACGAGAAGGTCACGATCGCCCGCCACCACCTGCTCGGGCGCCAGCTCGAGCGGGCCGGGCTGCGGGTCGACGAGATCTCGATCACCGACGGCGCCTTGCGCACCGTCGTGGCCGACTACACCCGTGAGGCCGGCGTGCGCACGCTGGAGCGCGAGGTGGGCAAGCTCGTGCGCAAGGTCGCGACCCGCATCGCCTCGGGCGCGCTCGAAGCGCCGGTCGTGGTCGACACCGACGACGTCCGCACCTACCTCGGCCGGGCCAAGTTCTTCTTCGAAGCGGCCGAGCGGACGTCGACCCCTGGCGTGGCCACGGGCCTTGCCGTCACGGGTATGGGCGGCGACGTGTTGTTCATCGAAGCCGCATCGGTCGATCCTGCGGCCGAGGGCGCGGGGCTGACGTTGACGGGTCAGCTCGGCGACGTCATGAAGGAGTCGGCCGAGATCGCGCTGTCGTTCCTGCGGTCGCATTCGTCCGAGCTCGACCTCGGCCTCGGGCCGGTCCACGGTCGGTTCCACGTTCACGTGCCCGCGGGGGCCGTGCCCAAGGACGGACCTTCGGCCGGCGTCACCATGACCACCGCGCTGGCTTCGTTGCTGACCGGGCGGGCGGTGCGTTCTTCGGTCGGCATGACCGGCGAGGTCACGTTGCAAGGGCGGGTGCTGCCCATCGGTGGCGTCAAGCAGAAGGTGCTGGCCGCCCACCGTGCCGGCCTCACCGAGGTCGTCCTGCCGGCCCGCAACGGGCCGGACCTGGAGGACGTGCCCGCGGCCGTTCGCGACGAGATGACGTTCCATCTGGTCGACGACGTGCGCGACGTCCTCGCCGTCGCCCTGGAGCCGCGAAGCTGAGGGCGTGGATCGCCCTTTGATCGCCCGGCTCGAAGCCGCTGGTTGCGTGGCCGCCTCGGAAGAGGCGGCCATGCTGCGTTCGGCGGCCGGTTCCGATACCGCGTTGTTGGAGGCGATGGTTCGCCGGCGGGAGACGGGCGAGCCGGTGGAATGGATCGTGGGGTGGGCGCCGTTCTGCGGCCTGCGGGTGGGGATGTCGGCTGGCGTCTACGTGCCCCGTGTCCAGACCGAGGGCTTGGCCTTGCGGGCGGCTTCGTTGTTGCCGCCCGGGGGCGTGGCCGTCGACTTGGCCACGGGGTCTGGCGCGATCGCCTTGGTGATGGCCGCGGCGGTGCCCTCGGCCCGGGTGGTGGCCACCGAGCTCGATCCGGTGGCGGCGGCGTGCGGCCGGGCCAACGGGGTAGAGGTGTACGAAGGCGACCTCGACTCGGGTTTGCCTCCGTCGCTCGCCGGCCGGGTCGACGTCCTCACCGCCAACGTGCCTTACGTGCCCACCGACGCCATCCGCCTGTTGCCCCGCGACGTCCAGGCCTACGAACCCCGGCTGGCGTTGGACGGCGGGCCCGACGGCCTCGACCTGGTGCGCCGGGTCCTCGACGAGGTCGCGCCCAAGTGGCTCAGGCCGGGTACCGGCGTGGTGCTGGTGGAGGTCGGGGTCGACCGTTCGGCCGACCGGTTCGTCGAGGTCAGAAATCGGTGAGGGCGACGGAACAACGGGCGGCGGAACTGGTAGCCATGAAGCGGCGGGCCACCGGCCTCCTCGTCGCTTTCGCCGTCGCTTTCGTGGCGGTGGCCCGCCTCGACCAGGGCGCCACGTGGGTGGGGTACGCCACCGCCGGCCTGGAGGGTTCGCTCGTCGGGGGGCTGGCCGACTGGTTCGCGGTGACGGCGTTGTTCCGCCACCCGCTGGGGCTGCCGATCCCGCACACGGCGGTGATCAGGGAACGCAAGGACCAGTTCGGCGCCACCCTCGGCCAGTTCGTGCAGGAGAACTTCCTCAGCGCGGCGGTGGTGACCGAGCGGGTGCGGGCGGCCCAGCTCGGCCGGCGCCTGGCCGAGTGGCTCAGCCGGCCCGAGTCGCCCGGCGTGGTGGACGTGTCGTCGGTGGCGGAGTGGGTCGCCGACGCCGTGCGCACCGCCGTCGAGGAAGGCCGCCACCAGCCGGCCGTGACCGCGTTGCTCCGGGGCGCGCAGACCGTGCTCGACGACCATCGGGAGGAGCTGCGGGAGCGGTTCGGCCAGGAGTCGCCGTGGTGGCTGCCGGGCCCGGTCGAGCACCGCGTGTTCGACCGCTTGATGGACGGTGCCCGCGACCTCCTCGGCACCATCGCCGACGACCCCGACCATCCGCTGCGCCACGACATCGACGGGCGCCTGCTGGCGCTGGCCAGCCCGGCCGAGGTGGCCCGCCTGCTCCATCACCTGGGCGAGCGCCTGGCCGCCGAGGACGAGCTGCGGGCCAAGGTCGACGAGGTCGCCGAGCGGGCCGTTCGCTATGTCGCCGAGCACCACCACGCCGAGATCACCGACCTCATCGCCAGCACCGTGGCCCGCTGGGACGGCGACGAGACCTCCGACAAGCTCGAGCTCCTGCTCGGCCGCGACCTCCAGTTCATCCGCATCAACGGCACCATCGTCGGCGGCCTGGCCGGCCTCGCCATCCACGGCCTGGCCACGTTGCTCTAGCTACACGGCGACGGGCGCGCCGCTGGCGCGGGCCGAGGCGTACATGGCCTCGGTGACCTCGTGGGCCCGGACGGCGGCGGTGAAGTCGGGGGTGCAGGGCTTGGCGTCGCGGACGGCACGGAGGAAGGCGCCGTCGGGGTTGAGGTCGTGGCCCTGGACGGCGGCCGCGGCCGCGTGCAGCTCCTCGCCGCCGAGCTCGCCCTCGGTGCCGTCGTCGCGCACCCAACGGATCGGGCCGAACCAGTCGTCGCCTTCGAGGGTGAGCAGCATCCGCTCGCAGAAGACCTCGACCCGGCGCAGGCTGCCCCGGCTGTCGATGTCGTGCCATACCGACGTGAGCGAGCCGATGGCGCCGGACTCGAAGCCCATGGTTGCGACGACGACGTCCTCGATGCCGGTGAGGTGGTGGAACTCGGCGCTGCGGGCCGACACGTCGGTGACCGGGCCGAGCATGTGCTCGATCACGTCGACGTCGTGGATCGAGTGTTCGAGCAGCGCCCCGGCGCCGACCTTGTCGATCTCGCCCCGCCACGTCGAGCCGTAGTGGCCCCGCACGGGGATGAACTGGTCGTCGCGGAACACGATGCTCATCACCCGGCCGGCGTCGTCGCCGTGGGCCAGCTCGCCGAGCATGGTGAAGGCCGGTGAGCGCCGGAGGATGAGGCCGACCTGGTTCGGTACCTGCGCCGCTTGCACGGTGGCGGCCATGGCCCGGGCGCCGGACAACGACGTGGCCAACGGCTTCTCGCAGAAGATGGCCAGGCCCCGCGCGGCCGCGGCCTCGACCAGCCGGGGGTGCTCCGACGTCCACGTGCAGACGTAGACGGCGTCGCACGTGTCGAGCACCTCCTCCTCCGAGCGGCACGCCACCTGCCCGCTGGCCCGGGCGAAGGCGTCGGTCCGCCCGGCGTCGGGGTCGTACACGCCGGCCCGCACGAAGTCCTCGCCGCTGCGCCGCAGCATCTTCGAGTGGAAGGTGGCGATGAGCCCCGCGCCGAGGAAGCCGACCCGCAACGACATGCCGCTGACGCTACCGCTCACGCCCGTTTTTGGGTGCCAGATCTCACGCCAGGGCGTGAGAT
>JAXDPV010000002.1:0-28021 GCA_034668185.1 Actinomycetota bacterium | reverse complement strand
GCGGCCAGGGTGGTCACGGCGGCGGTGGCGAGGGTGGCGATGAACAAGGAAACGCTGGCAAAACGCGGCATTGTTCTGCATCGACCGTTGGGTCGTTCGACCTAAGCGTCGGATTGCGTAGCGTGCTCGTCGATGCTCACCGCCCTCGCCGGGGGCGTCGGCGCCGCCCGGTTGTTGCGGGGGTTGGTCGCCGTCGTCGACGACCCGGCTTCCCTGACCGCCGTCGTCAACACCGGCGACGACATCGTCCTGCACGGGCTGTCGATCAGCCCCGACCTCGACACCATCACCTACACGTTGGCCGGCGCCATCTCTACGTCCCAGGGGTGGGGGCTCGAGGGCGAGACGTGGAACGCCATGTCATCGCTCGATCGGTACGGCGGGCAGAGCTGGTTCCGCCTTGGCGACCGCGACCTGGCCACCCACCTCTACCGGACGCAGCGCTTGTCCGAGGGGGCGTCGCTGACCTCGGTGACGGCCGAGATCGTTTCGGCCTGGGGATTGGGCCTGCGGCTGCTGCCGATGTCGGACGACCGGGTCGAGACCCGGGTGACGCTGGCCGGCTCCGGCGCCGAGATCGGGTTCCAGGAGTACTTCGTCGGCCGCCAGCACTCGGTGCCGGTGTCCGGCGTTCGCTTCGTGGGGGCTCCGTCGGCCAGGCCCGGGCCCGAAGTGTTGCCGTCGATCGTCGGCGCCGAGCGGGTGATCGTGTGCCCGTCGAACCCGATCGTGTCGATCGGCCCGGTGCTGGCGGTGCCGGGCGTGCGTGACGCCTTGGTCGCCCGGCGTGCGTCGGTGGTGGCGGTGTCGCCGATCATCGCCGGGGCTGCGCTGAAGGGGCCGGCCGACCGCCTGCTGGTCGAGCTCGGGCACGAGTCCTCGGTGGTCGGCGTGGCCCGGCTCTACGCCGACTTCGTGGGCACGCTGGTGATCGACTCCGCCGATGCTGCGTTGGCCGCGGCCGTCGAGTCCGAGGGCGTGCGGGCGGTAGTGGCGCCCACGATCATGTCGGGCCCCGACGAGACGGTCGCGCTGGCCAAGGTGGTGCTGTCGTGTTGAGCGGTATCTCGCTGATCCCCATTCACGGGCTGCCCGAGGTCCGGCCTGGCGACGTGCTGGCCGACCTGCTGCTGGCCGCGGGCGTGCCCTTCTTGGACGGCGACGTCGTGGTCGTGACCCAGAAGGTGGTGTCGAAGGCCGAGGGCCGGCTCGAGGCCGTCGACCCCGACGACCCCTTGAGCCACAAGGCCCTGGTCGAGCGGGAGGCGGTGCGGGTCTTGCGGCGGCGTGGCGACCTGGTGATCACCGAGACGGTCCATGGTTTCGTGTGCGCCAACGCCGGCATCGACCTGTCGAACGTCGAGCGTGGGTATGCGGCGTTGCTGCCGCTCGACTCCGACCGATCCGCCCGCCGCATCCGTGACGGGCTGCGGGCCAAGGGCGGGGTGACCGTCGGCGTCATCGTCTCCGACACCTTCGGCCGCACCTGGCGCCGTGGCGTCACCGACGTGGCCATCGGCTGCGCCGGCGTGGCCGCGGTCGTCGACCTCCGGGGCACGACCGACTCTTACGGCCGCGAGCTCCAGGTCACCGAGGTCTGCGTCGCCGACGAGCTCGCCTCCGCCGCCGAACTGGTCATGGGCAAAGCCACCGGCGTCGCCGCCGCCATCGTGAGGGGCGTCGACCCTACGTGGCTCCGCGACGGCTCGGTCAAGACCGAGATCGTCCGCCGCCCCGACGAAGACCTGTTCCGCTAACCCCGGTTAGGGGCGGAAGTAGTCGACCGTCGACGACACGCCGGCCTCCAACGTGGTCCAGGGTTTCCATCCGAGGTGGACGCCGGCGCGGCCGGGGTCGAGGCAGGAGCGGCGGAGGTCGCCGGGGCGGTCGGGGGCGTAGAGCGGTTCGGTGTCGACGCCGGCGGCGTGGGCCACGTAGTCGTACAAGCGGCGGTCGGAGGTCTCGACGCCGGTGCCGATGTTGAGCAACAGCCCGTCGCCGCGATCAATGGACCGGGCGAAGGCATCCACGACGTCGTCGACGAAGGTGTAGTCACGGGTCTTGTCGCCCTCGCCGAAGATGGTGCACGGCTCGCCGGCCAACAACCGCCGGGAGAAGATAGCCACCACGCCGGCCTCGCCGTGCGGGTTCTGGCGGGGCCCGTAGATGTTGGCCAAGGCCAGAGCCGTGAACTCCAGGTCGTGCAACTGGCGATAAGCAACCAGGTAATCGCCGACCGCCTTTTTGGCCACGCCGTAGGGCGACAGCGGCTGCTGGGGGTGGGTCTCCCGCAGGGGAAGCGACACCGGGTCGGGGTCGCCGTAGATCGTGCCGCCGGAAGACGCGAACACCACCTTGCGGGAGCCGGCCTGGCGGGCGCCTTCCAGGACGTTCAGCGAACCGATGACGTTGATCTCGGCGTCGTGGACGGGGCGAGCGACCGAAACACGCACGTCCATCTGCGCCGCCAGGTGGAAGACGACCTCGGGCCGGCGCCGCACGATCAGCTCGGTCACCTCGGGGGAACGGATGTCGATGCGGTGGAACGAGAAATCGTGCCCGGCGTCGCCACGACGGGCGTCGGCCAGGTTCGACAAGGTGCCGCTCGACAAGTCGTCGACCACGTCGACCGCGTGGCCCTCGGCCAGCAGCCGGTCGACCAACGTCGAGCCGATGAAGCCGGCCCCCCCGGTCACCAACGCCCTCACGCCGACACCCGCTCGCCGGCCAACGACGCACCGTCGCCGACCACGGCCCGCCCCTGCACCACCGTCAGCTCGGACACCCGCCCGGCGTGGCCGATCACCGCGCCTTCGCCCACGATCGAGTCGGTGACCATCGCGTCGGAGCGCACCACCGCGCCAGGCAGCAGCAACGAACGGCGGACCACCGCGCCCGCCTCGACCCGGGCCCCGCCACCGACGATCGACTCCTCGACCACCGCCGAACCGGCGACGAAGGCGGCGTCGCCGATCAGCGAAGGCGCCACCACCGAACCGTCGATCACGCTGGCGCCCAGCGTCCACACGCCAGGTCCGGCAGAAGAACGCTCCTTGGCCCCGGGCGCGGGCGGCACCGACCGCAGCCCCCGCACGTAGTCGAGGTTGGCCCGGAGATACAGCGAAGGCGTCCCCGTGTCGGTCCAGTAGCGGGACGACCCCAGGGCGAACAACACGCCATCGGCGACCAACGACGGGAACACCTCGTGCTCGATGCTCATCACGCCGTCGACCGGCACCCGCGAGACCACCGAAGGCTCGAGCATGTAGAACCCGGCGTTGATGAAGTTCGTCGGCGCCGAACCCACCGGCGGCTTCTCGATGAACGCCGTCACCCGCCCGTCGTCGGCCGTGGGCACCACCCCGAAGGCCGAAGGGTCGTCCACCGGCGTCAGCGCGATCGTGGCCTCGCCACCGGAGGCACCGTGGAAGGCGATCAGCTCGGACAGGTCCAGGTCGGTCAGCACGTCGCCGTTGACGACGACGAACGCAGAGTCGAGACCGACGGCCCGGGCGGCGAAGGCGATCCCCCCGGCCGTGCCCAGCCGGGCGGGCTCGACGGCGTAGGTCAGGCGCACGCCGGCGCAGGTGTTGTCGGGGAAGGCGACCAGGAAGGCATCGGGCCGGTAGCCCAACGACAACACGACCTCGTCGATGCCGTGCGACGCCAGATGGGCGACGACGCGCTCGATCATCGGCACCTCGGCCACGGGCAGCATCGGCTTCGGCGTGCTCAGGGTCAGCGGCCGGAGGCGCGTGCCCTCGCCGCCGACGAGGACAACGGCTTTCATGGCTTGGCGGTGGTCGAGCTTTCCGAAGCCGCGGTCGTCGGCGGGGCCGTCGAGTCGGTGGTGCCGTCGGGCACGGTCGTCGAGTCGGGCGTCGGCGTCGGCTTGGTCCCGACGTCGGTCAGCTTGTCGAGGTTCGGGACGCTGGGCGGCTCGGGGAGGGTGGTGCCGACGGGGGCGAAGGCGAGCGTGATGTGCTCGCGCTCCTTGAGCTGGATCTTGGCGATGTCCTTGGTCACCAGCTTGCCGTTGACGAGCGCCTGGACGATGCCGGGCTTGTCGCCGCACTTGGTCGAGCCCTCTTTGTAGAACTTGTCGCCCGGCAGCCTGAGCTCGTGGTCGTTGAGGGTCATCCTCACCGTCTCGGCGAACACCCCGAGGGTGGCGTTGTGGCCCGACACCGACCGCAGGAAGGGGTGGGCGTGGATGATGCCGTCGCCGTGGGTGTGGATGCCCTTGGGGTCGCGCTGCTCGGTGATGGGCGGGGCGAAGGCGTCGCACAGGTACACGCCGTAGGCGATGTGCCAGTGGTCGCGGTTGGCGACCGGCGGCGTGGACGCACTCCCGGAGGCCGACGCCCGGTGCTCGGTACGGCTGGTGGCGATCAGCCCGAAACCGACGATGACGACCAGCGCCATCGACCCGTACCAGAGGAGGGGGCGGCTACCCCTGGCGGTGCGGCCGCCGCCGGTTCCCGCGGCGCGGCTGACTTTCTTGCTCGAAGAGGCTCGACCCATAGCGGATGAACGCTACTTGAACGAGGCGGCTACCCGGGAGCCAGGCGCCTCCCGGTGACCGGCGATCAGCCGGTGGGCCCACGCCATCGGCGTCCTGACGGCGAGCCCGGCTCCCATCAGCGGCAGCAACAGGCGCTCCCACCCCCGGCTGGTGCGGGCGGCGAAGCGGAACAGGGCCCGGTGGTGCTCGGCGATCATGCGGTACGGATGGCGGGCGGTGGACACGCCTTGGGCGTGGACGACCCGGGCCGCGGGCTCGAAGGCGACCTCCCACCCGGCCCGCCGGGCCCGCCAGCACAGGTCGACGTCCTCGGCGTACATGAAATAGCCCTCGTCGAAGCCCTGGAGCTGCTCCCACGTGGTGCGCCTGACGAGGAAGCACGAGCCCGACACCCAGTCGACGTCGCCGGGCCGCTCGTGGTCCCAGTCGAGCATCCGGTAGCGGCGGGTCCAGGGGTTGTCGCCCCACACCATGCCGAGGAAGGCGTGGCCGATGGCGTCGCCGAGCGAGGGAAACGTCCGCACCGAGGGGTAGATGCCGCCGTCGGCCTCCTCGATCAGCGGGCCGACGATGCCCACCTCGGGGCGGGCCTCCAAGACCGCGACCATGGCCTTGACCGCGCCCGGCTGGAGCCAGGCGTCGGGGTTCATACAGAGGAGGTACTCGGTCGAGGGGTCGGTGCGGGCCGCCCCCCGGTTGGCGCCGCTGCCGTAGCCGAGGTTGGCGCCGGTCTGGTGGTAATGGACGCTCGGGTCGGCGGCCACGACCGCGGCCTGCGACCCGTCGACCGAAGCGTTGTCGGCCACGACCACGTCGTCGACGCCCTCGGCCCGCAACGACCGCAGGCACCTGAGCAGGTGCTCGCCGGCGTTGTAGTTGACGACGACGGCCGAGACGCCCGCGCTCACAACTTCGACCGGAAGTAGTCGGCCGTGCGCTCGAGCCCGGCCCGCAGGTCGGTCGTGGGCTCCCAACCGAGGCGGGAGCGGGCCAGGGTCAGGTCGGGCTTGCGTTGGGCCGGGTCGTCCTCGGGCAACGGCTGGTGCACCAGCTCCGAGCTCGAGCCGGTGACCTCGAGCACGAGGTCGGCCAGCTCGGCGATGGTGAACTCGTTGTCGTTGCCGATGTTGACCGGGCCGGTGAGGTCGCTGTCGAGCAGGGCCAGGAAGCCGGCGATCTCGTCGTCGACGTAGGTGAAGCTGCGGGTCTGGGTGCCCTCGCCGTAGATCGTGATCGGCTTGCCCAGCATCGCCTGCACGAGGAAGTTCGACACCGCCCGGCCGTCGTCGGGGCGCATGTAGGGGCCGTAGGTGTTGAAGATCCGCACGATGCGCACCTCGACGCCGTGGTAGCGGTGGTACGCCATCGTCATGGCTTCGGCGAAGCGCTTGGCCTCGTCGTAGACGCCCCTCGGGCCGATGGGGTTGACGTTGCCCCAGTAGCCCTCGGGTTGGGGGTGTACGAGCGGGTCGCCGTAGACCTCGCTGGTGGAGGCCAGGAAGAAGCGGGCGCCCTTGTCCTTGGCCAGGCCGAGTGCGTGCTGCGTGCCCCGGCTGCCGACCTTGAGGATCTGGATCGGGATGCGTTCGAAGTCGGCGGGCGAGGCGGGCGAGGCCAGGTGCATGACGGCGTCGACCCGACCCGAGACGTGGACGAAGTTGCTCACGTCGTGGTGCTGGAAGGTGAAGGCCGCCTGGCCGACGAGGTCGTCGATGTTGTCGAGCGAACCGGTGATGAGGTTGTCGATGGCCACGACCTCGTCGCCCCGGGCGAGCAGGGCCCGGCACAGGTGCGAGCCGAGGAAGCCGGCGCCGCCGGTGACGACGACGCGCTGGCCGCTCACGCCCTGCCGATGCCGTCGTAGGTGAAGCCGCGGCGGCGCACGGCCGCGGGGTCGAGCAGGTTGCGGCAGTCGACGATCCTGGGCGCCACCATGAGGCCGGCCACCTTCTCGAAGTCGACCCACCTGAGCTCGTCCCACTCGGTGAGCACGGCCAGCACGTCGGCGCCCTCACAAGCGGCGTACGGATCGGCGGCCCGCTCCACGCCCTCGGGGGTCTCCTTGGCCGCGGGGTCGTAGGCCCTGACCTTGGCCCCCTTGGCCCGCAGCCGGTCGATCACCTCGATCGACGGCGACCTTCTCGTGTCGTCGGTCCGGGCCTTGAACGTCAGCCCCCACACCGCCACCGTCTTGCCCTCCACAGACCCGCCGGCCAGGCGCACGATCTTGGCCGTCATCCGCTCGAACTGCTCGTCGTTGACCTCGATCACGCCCTTGAGCAACGAAAAGTCGTAGCCGTTGTCCTCGGCGATGCGCACCAGCGCTTGCGAGTCTTTCGGAAAACAGTTGTGGGCCACGAGGCCGAAGGACGTGACCACGGTGGCCGCCTCGGCAACTTCGAGCGAGTACACCCGCCCCTCGAACCGACGCCGCTCGGCCGAGGTCACCCTCGCCCAGACGACACCCTTGCCGAGGCGACGGTAACCCGTGGGCGCGATGCGCTTCGCCTGGCCGGCAAGGCTACGCCGCACCTCCACCTGCTCCTCCACCGGCAGCAGCCACAGGGCATCCTCGACCTGGTCGGCCCCGGAGATCGTGATCCAGTAGGTGTCGACGGTGGACTTGGCCGTGCGGCCGACACGGAGCCGGGCGGCGATGCGGAGGTCGCCGAGCAGGCGCAACATCCCGTCGGCCAGCTTGCGCGACACCGTGCCGTACTGCAGCACGACGCTCGGCCCTCCGGCGACGTACGACCACGAGCCGTCGCCGTCCCACAAGCCGGCCAGCAGCGAGCGCTTCAAGTACTCGGGGAGCGT
The DNA here is from genome assembly GCA_034668185.1 of Actinomycetota bacterium. Lineage (GTDB taxonomy): Bacteria > Actinomycetota > Acidimicrobiia > Acidimicrobiales > CADCTF01 > DATLED01. The sequence continues at coordinate 20,679 of JAXDPV010000002.1, read as the reverse complement.
CCAGGCGATATCGGGGAGCGCCTTGTCGTAGCAGGTGCGCCCCAAGCCGAGGATGTCGAGGAACCACGCCGCCAGGATGCGCGACGAGATCGACACCTGGAATGCGGTGGCCAGTCGCCGTTGCGTGACCTTGACGCCGAGCCGCTCCCAATAGTCCGCCACGGCCTCGGCCAGGTCGGCCTCCTTGGTCGGATGAAAGGACCACGCGATCCTCCGACGGTCGCCGTCAACGCTGACGTGGCCTTCGGCCAGGTAGAGCCCGACCATCCGCCAGAAGTGTTCGTCGAGGGGCACGACCGCCGGGACATAGGTGCCGTTGGTGGTCGTCGCGCAGGTGCTGCCGTCGGGTGCGATGCCAAGAGCGTCGCACTCGCTGAGCCGCAAGGTCTTGGTGCGGGCGACATCGTGGCGGCGCGGGCGTGGGAGCAAGTCGATCGCCGCGTTCATCGCCGCCGCCTGGCCCGCGTCGAGGCGCACGATCACCTGTTCGCGGCCGACGCCGGCGGCGTCGAGGGCGTCGAGCGGCGACGCCTCGGTGACCTCGCCCTCGAGCCAGATCGGCCCGTCCTGGGCGATGGGCAACCAGTCGGCGATCGTGAGATCGCCGGCGGTCCGTATCGCCACCGGTTCGTGGTCGAAGCCGTCGCCGACGAAGAACGGGTGGTCGGCGGTGACCGTGACCCGGCGCCCGAGTTTGGTGCGGACGTCGACGATGTCGCCCTGGTAGGCACGCGCCGTGAAGGCACGCACCGGGAAGTAGTCGGGCGATGGATCGCCGGGGGCCCACGCCGCCACCTCCCACCCCACGGCGCCGACGCGGTCGACCTCGGCGAACAGCTCTTCGAAGGTCAGCAGGCGGGCCCATCGGTCACCCCGCCGCCGGGCGAGCACCGATTCCTCGCCAACGAAACAGCTTCCGCCCCAACCTGGCCCCGGCTTGAGGAACTCGAAGCCGATGCGCTTGTCGTAGCCCATGCCGACGACGACGTCGCGGACGTCGGCGCCGACGGCCTCGCAGAGGTTGGCCACGGCGTTGACGAAGGAGATCTTGGTGGCCAGGAACGCATTCGATGCGTACTTGATGGTCTCGGCCGAGGCCGGGTCGGTGACGATGACCGGGGCCTTGATCTCGCTGAACAAAGAGGCGACGCGGATGGCGGCGGCCTGGTCTTCGGAGCCGATGACGATGCGGTCGGGGTGGAGGCAGTCGTGGACCGCTGAGCCCTCACGAAGGAACTCTGGGTTCGAGACCACGGCGATGTTGCCCCGACCGAGGGCACGCTCGACGACGAGCGTGGAGCCGACAGGCACGGTCGACTTGTTGATGACGACCGCTTCGGAGGACAGCACAGGACCGATGTCGGCCGCGGCCGACTCGATGTAGGACAGGTCGGCGGAGCCGTCGTCGGACTGGGGCGTGGGCACGCAGAGGAACACGAACTCGGCCTCGGCGGCCGAGACGGCTTCGGCGTTGCCGAGCACGAACCGCAGGCGCCCGCCCTCGACGCCCGAGCGCACCAGCTCCTCGAGCCCGTCCTCCAGGATCGGCATCTCGCCCCGCTCGAGCATCGCGATCTTGGCCGGGTCGACGTCGGCGCACACCACCGAATGGCCGAGGTGGGCCAGGTATGCGCCCGTCGTCAGCCCGACGTACCCCGTCCCGATCACGGCGATGTTCGCCATCAGCTCGTCAGCTCCTTCACCAAACGGTCGAGCGGCTCGTGCCAGTCGGCCAGCAACGGCCAACCCTGCAGACGCAGGGCGGCGTTGTCCAGCACCGAGTATGCCGGGCGCGGCGCCGGCGTCGGATAGTCAACGGTCGAGATCGGCAGAACCCGCGCCGGATCGAGCCCGGCGGCGGCGAACGTCGCCTGGGCAAGACCGAACCACGAGGTCGAACCCGAGTTGGTGACGTGGTAGAGCCCGGGCAGCCGGGCCACCACCAGGTCACGCAGGACACCGGCCAGGTCGGGCGTGAAGCTCGGCGAGCCCACCTGGTCGTCGACCACCGACACCGACTCCCGCTCCCCCGCCAGCCGCAGCATCGTCTTCACGAAGTTCGAGCCGGAAGCACCGCACACCCACGACGTCCGCACGATGGTGTTGCCGGGGTCGACCTCCGACTCGCCGCCGAGCTTCGACCGCCCGTACGCCGTCGCCGGACCAACAGAAGACCACTCGTCGTACGGCGCCGAGGCCAGACCGTCGAACACGTAGTCGGTACTCACGTACAGCAACCGGGCACCGGCGACGCGACACCCGTCCTGCACGTGACGGGTCCCCAAGGCGTTCACGGCCAAGGCACGGTCGGGGTCGTTCTCGCAGGCGTCGACCGCGGTCCACGCGCCGCAATGCACGACGGCGTCGGGCGCCACCGAGGTGATGGCCGAAAGCACCGAGTCACGGGAACCAAGGTCGAGCGTCGAGCGGTCGCACGCCACCACCGAGAACCGCCGCTCGTCGCCCGAGAACGCCCGCACCACCTCGGTGCCCAACTGCCCGCCCGCGCCGGTGACCAACACCCGCAAGGCGATCAACCCCCGGCCTTGAGCGGCTCCCACCACCACCGGTTGTCGCGATACCAGGCCACCGTCGACTCCAACGCCTCGTCGAGGGTGCGCTGCTTGCGCCATCCGAGCGACGTGATCTTGGAGATGTCGACGGAATACCGCCGGTCGTGCCCGGGCCGGTCGGCGACGTACTCCACCATCTCCTCGCCGGCGCCCAACAAGCCAAGCAGCTTGTCGACGAGCACACGGTTCGGCGTCTCGTTGCCGGCCCCGATGTTGTAGATCTCGCCGGGCGCCCCCGCGGTCAGCACCAGTTGCACGCCGGCGCAATGGTCGTCGACGTAGAGCCAGTCGCGCTCGTTCAACCCGTCGCCGTACAGCGGCACCTTCAAGCCGTCGAGCAGGTTGGTGGTGAACAGCGGGATGACCTTCTCGGGGAACTGGAATGGCCCGAAGTTGTTGGTGCAGCGGGTCACCGACACCGGCAACCCGTAGGTCGACCAGTACGACAGGGCGATCAGGTCGGAGCCCGCCTTCGACGCCGAGTACGGCGACCGCGGCTCCAACGGGTCGGACTCCTTCGACGAACCCACCTCGACCGAGCCGTAGACCTCGTCGGTGCCGATGTGCACGACCCGCTCGATCGACAGCCGGCGGGCGGTGTCCATCACCACGTTGGTGCCGAAGCAGTTGGTGTTGACGAAGTCGTCGGGCCCGGCAATCGAACGGTCGACGTGGCTCTCGGCGGCGAAGTGGATGACGGCGTCGTGGCCCGCCATGGCGTCCTCCAACGTGCCCGGGTCGCTGATGTTGCCCTTCACGAAGTTGTACCTGGGCGAGTCGTCGACATCCTTCATCGTCGACAGGTTCCCCGCGTAGGTCAGGGCGTCGTAGACCGTGACCTCGTCGTCGGTCGTGCGCAACACGTAACGCACGTAGTTGGACCCGATGAAGCCGGCGCCGCCGGTGACGAACAGTTTCATTGGCCCGCCAGGCTACGCACGTACTGGCCGTAGGACGACTTGCCGAGGCGCTCCCCCAGCCGCCTGAGCTGGCCGGCGTCGATGAACCCCATGCGCCAGGCGATCTCCTCCAGGCACGCGATCTGCTCGCCCTGCCGGTGCTCGAGCACCTGCACGAACGTCGACGCCTCCAGCAACGAGTCGTGGGTGCCGGTGTCGAGCCACGCCATCCCCCGGCCGAGCTCGACGAGCTGGGCGGTACCCCGGGCGATGTAGGCGTTGTTGAGGTCGGTGATCTCCAGCTCGCCCCTGGCCGAGGGCGATAGGCCGGCCGTGAGCGACACCACCTCGGAGTCGTAGAAGTAGATGCCGGTGACGGCCAGGTTCGACTTCGGAGAGGCCGGCTTCTCCTCGATCGACACCACCCGGCCGCCGGCGTCGACCTCGGCCACGCCGTAGCGCTCGGGGTCCTTCACCTTGTAGCCGAAGAGGACGCACCCGTCCTCCAGCGCGGCCGCCTTGCCCAGCGCGTCCTGCAGCCCGTGGCCGTGGAAGATGTTGTCGCCGAGGACGAGGCACGCGGTGTCGCCGGCGATGTGGTCGGCGCCGATGAGGAAGGCCTGGGCGATGCCGTTGGGCTCGGGTTGCACCGCGTACGACAGGGCGATGCCGAGGTCGGCGCCGTCGCCGAGCAGGCGCTCGAACAGCGGCAGGTCGTGGGGCGTCGAGATGACCAGCACGTCGCGGATGCCGGCCAGCATCAGCACCGACAGCGGGTAGTAGATCATCGGCTTGTCGTAGACGGGCAGCAGTTGCTTGGACACGCCCAAAGTCACCGGGTGCAGGCGGGTTCCGCTGCCGCCGGCCAGCACGATCCCCTTCATGGCCGCCTCCCGATCGTCGTCAACACTGCGGCCCCGCCGCCTTGGGCGCGACCGTGGTGGTCGTCTTGGCCGGCGCGCCCGCGGCCGGTGCCGCGGTGGTCGACGGGGTCGAAGCCGCCTTGCCGGCCACGCCGCCGTAGTTGCCGCCGGTCGTCAGCACGACGTCGACCGACTGCAGCGTCGAGTCCTCCTTCAGCACCGATGCGCCGAGGATCTTCGCCTGCAGCACCAACGCCTTGTCCCGCTGGCCCCGCCCGTAGCTGATGACCGAGTCGGTGTAGCGGAACGAGTCGGCCTGGCCGAGGCCGGCGACGTTGAAACCGGCGTCGTCGAGGTCCTTGCCGACCTCGCGGGCCTGGCCCTCGGCGCCCGAGCCGTTGAGCACCCGCACCCTGATGGTGTTGGGCGCGATGTTCGGCACCGGTGCGCCGCCGGTCGCCGGCGCCGGCGCGGTGCGGGCGAGGAAGCTGTCGATCACCGCGGTGGTGTCGGGCTGCTTCATCCGCAGCACCGCGGCCCCGCCGATGTTGGCCGGCGTGGTCGGGATCGTCAGCATCTGCACGGCATTGGGGTCGAGCGACTTGAACCGCCGGGCCAGCCCCGAGATCTCGCCGACGTCGAAGCCCTTGTCGATCTTCACGTTCTTGATCCCGGTGTTGACGAGGTTGTTGATGGCGATCACGTTGAGGCCGCGTGCCTTGGCATTGGCCTTCTTCAGCACCCGCCGGACGAAGTCCTGCTGGCGTTGGATGCGGCCGATGTCGCCGGTCGGGTCGGTGCGCCAGCGCCCGTTCTCGAAGTACTCGTAGTGGCGGCTGCGGACGAAGGCCAGCGCCTGGTTGCCGTCGAGGCTCACGCACCCGGGGTTCGAGATGTTGAGCCCGGTGACCTTGTCCCGGGCCTTGGCCGGGCTGTAGATGTCGACCCCGCCGACGGCCGACACGATCCCCCGGAAACCGTTGAAGTCGACCTGCACGTAGTGGTCGATGGGGATGCCGGTGGCCGCGCTGACGGTGGCGATGAGGCGGTCGGGGCCGTCCTCGAAGGCGGTGTTGACGCGGTCGGTGCGCTTGGTGCCGGAGATCGGGACGTAGAGGTCGCGCGGGATCGACAGCATGGCCGCCTGCTCCCGCTTGGGGTCGACCCGCAAGATGATGATGGTGTCGCTGCGCTGGCCCTGCACCGCCTTGGTGCCGCCGAAGTTGTCGGTCTCGGAGGCGTCGATGTTGGCCCGGGTGTCGGAGCCCACGAGGAGCACGTTCATGGGCTCGCCAGGCGGCGCCGCCGTCTTGCCGCCCCGCAGCACGCTGCTCAGCCCGCCCAGGGTCTCGATCTGGCCGAACTTCCATCGGACATAGCCGTAGGTCGTGGCGGTGAGGACCACGCACAGGGCGACGACGATGTTGGCGACGATGAGGAGGCGCCGCGGCCAGCTCCGATGACGCGGACGCGGCGCAGCGGCCGCCTCCTCCACGGGGCTAACCACGGCGGACCAACCTACCAGCGCCCCCTGGGAATCGTCAGGTCACCGGCAGGCCGAGTTCCCGCGAGATCACGAGGCGCTGGATCTCGCTCGTGCCCTCCCCGATCTCGAGGATCTTGGAGTCACGGTAGAAGCGGCTCACGGGGGTTTCGTCCATGAACCCGTAGCCGCCGAAGACCTGGGTCGCCTCCCTCGTGGCCGTGACCGCGGCCTCGGTGGCGTACAGCTTGGCCACAGCCGCCTCCCGCTTGAAGGGCCGGCCCTGGTCCTTCAGCCACGCCGCCTTGTAGGTGAGGAGGCGGGCGGTGTCGGCCATGACGGCCAGGTCGGCGCACTTGAAGGCCACGGCCTGGTTGGCGCCGATGGGCTTGCCGAACGACTCGCGATCCTTGGCGTACTGGGTGGCCTGGTCGAGGCAGGCCTGGATGGTGCCGACGGCCAGGGCGGCGATGGCGATGCGGCCCTCGTCGAGGATGGCGAGGAACTGGCGGAAGCCGTTGCCCCGCTCGCCGAGGAGGTGGTCTTCCGGGACGGCGCAGTCGGTGAAGGTGAGGCCGTGGGTGTCGGAGGCGTGCCACCCCATCTTGCGGTACGGCGGCTGGACCTCGAAGCCTTGGGTGCCGGCCGGGACGACGACGGCGCTGATCTCGCCGGGGCCGGTGCGGGCGGTGACGGTCACGATCGAGGTGATGTCGGTGCCCGAGTTGGTGATGAAGGCCTTCTCGCCGTTGACGACCCATTGACCGTCGACGAGGTCGGCCTTGGTGCGGGTGCCCCCGGCGTCGCTCCCGGCGCCCGGCTCGGTGAGGCCGAAGCCCCCGAGGGTGCGGCCCGCGACCATGTCCGGGAGCCAGCGCTGGCGTTGCTCCTCGGTGCCGAACTGGAAGATCGGGTTGGCGCCCAGGCCGACGCCGGCCTCGAGGGTGATGGCCATCGACTGGTCGACCCGGCCGAGCTCCTCGATGGCGATGCACAGGGTGGTGAAGTCGGCGCCGGCGCCGCCGTACTCCTCGGGGAAGATGAGCCCGAACAGCCCGAGCTCGCCCATGGCCTTGACGGTGTTGGTGGGGAAAGTGTGGTCGCGGTCCCAGGCTTCGGCGTAGGGGGCGATGGCGGTATTGGCGAAGTCGCGGACGACCTTGCGGAACGACTCCTGCTCGTCGGTGAAGTCGAAGTTCATAGTGGCTCCTTCAGCCTACGCTTCGAGGGGTGAGCACCCCGTTGGCGGTGGTCGGCGGCCGGCTGTGCACCGACCTGGTGGACGTGACCTCCGACCTCGCCGCCCTCGACTCCGCCGGGTTCTGGGTGGTGGTGCTGCCCTACGACGGCGAGCCCGTGTGCGCCCGCTTCGACCGGGTCCGGCCGGCGGTGCCGTGGCCGGGGCGGCCGTGGGTCGGGCCTGCTCTGGGTTCGTGGACGTCTTCTCTTGATCGCGATTCGTACTGCGAGGGCGTGCGGGTGATCCGCGAGGCCATCGCCGCCGGCGACGTGTACCAGGTGAACCTGTGCCGGGTGCTGTCGGCGCCGCTGCCTTCTCCCGATGCCGACGTGGCCGCGCTCGGGGCGGCCCTGGCCGCGGGGAACCCGGCGCCCTATTCGGCGGTGGTGCGCCTTCCCGCTCAGGGAGTGCACATCGCCTCGGCCTCGCCCGAGCGCTTCTTGTCCCGCGCCGGTTCGGTGGTGTCGTCGTCGCCGATCAAGGGGACGGCGGCCACGCCCACCGGGTTCCTGGCCAAGGACCGGGCCGAGAACGTGATGATCGTCGACCTCGTGCGCAACGACCTCGGGCGGGTGTGCGAGTGGGGTTCGGTGACGGTGCCCTCGCTGTGCTCGGTCGAGGCCCACCCCGGCTTGTTCCACCTGGTTTCGACGGTTTGCGGCCGGCTGCGGCCCGGCCTCGGGTGGGCCGCGACCATCGACGCCACCTTCCCGCCCGGGTCGGTGACGGGCGCACCCAAGCTGGCGGCCATGTCGACGATCTCGAAGCTGGAGACGGCTTCGCGCGGCCCGTACTGCGGGGCCATCGGATGGGTCGACGCCGACTCCTCGGAGGGCGACCTCAACGTGGCCATCCGCACGTTCTGGTTCGCCGACGGCCGCATCCACTTCGGCACCGGTGGGGCGATTACTTGGGACTCGACGCCCGAGGGCGAGTGGGCCGAGACCGAGCTCAAGGGCCGGCGGTTGCTGTCGGTAGTGTCGTCGTCGTGAGTTCCGACGTGGTCTGGATCGACGGGGCGCTGTGCCCGGCGGAGTCGGCCCGGGTGTCGCCCTTCGACCACGGGCTGCTCACCGGCGACGGCGTGTTCGAGACGTTGGTGGTCTACGGGGGCGAGCCCTTCGCCGTGCGCCGCCACCTGGAACGGCTCGCCTTCTCGTGCAAGGGGCTCGGGTTGGCCTGCCCCGACGCCGGCCTCCTGCGTGATGCCCTGTCGTCGGTGATCTCGGCCAATGGTCTCGACCACGGGCGCCTGCGGATCACCGTGACCGGCGGCGTGGCGCCATTGGGTTCCGACCGCGGCGGTGCTGCCGACCAGATGGTGGTCGTCGCGGGTGCGCCATTGGGCGAGTGGCCGGAGACGGCCGACGTGGTGGTGGTGCCGTGGCCGCGCAACGAGCGGGGCGCGTTGGCCGGGCTGAAGACGACGTCTTACGGCGAGAACGTGGTGGCGCTGGCCTACGCCAAGGAGCGGGGCGCGGGCGAGGCCATCTTCGCCAACACCGTGGGTTCGTTGTGCGAGGGCACGGGGTCGAACGTGTTCTTGTCGATGGGCGACGGGCGGTTGATCACGCCGACGCTGGCGTCGGGTTGCCTGGCCGGGGTCACGAGGGCGCTGGTCTTGGAGGTGACGGGGGCCGTCGAGGAGGACGTACCCGTTTCCGCGTTGTCGTCGGCCTCGGAAGCGTTCCTCACCTCGACCACCCGGGCGGTGCAGCCCATCGGCACGGTCGACGGCGTTCGTCTCGGGGCCGCGCCCGGCCCGCTGTCGTTGGCCGCTTCGGCGGGGTTCGACGCCCTCGTCGCCCGCACCCTCGACCCTTAGCGTGCGCCTCTTCTGGGAGGTGGCCCGGCGGGCGTTCCGCCGCTTCTCGACCTACCGCAGCGCGACCTTCGCCGGCGTGTTCACCAACACCGTCTTCGGCTTCATCCAGGCGGCCATCCTCACGGCGGTCTTCCGCCAGCGGGCGACCGTGGGCAGCTTCGACGTGCGCGACGCCGTCACGTTCGTCTTCGTGAGCCAGGGCTTCCTCGTGGTGATGGGGGCGTTCAGCGGTCACTTGACGTTGGCCGAGCGCATCGTCAGCGGCGACGTCGTGACCGACCTGTATCGCCCCGTCGACCTCCAGCTCTTCGAGCTGGCGTCGGACGTGGGCCGGGCCGGGTTCCAATGCACCGTGCGGGCAGTGGTGCCGCTGCTGTGTGGTGGGCTTGCCTTCGACCTCCGCCTTCCGTCGGCGCCGCGGTTGTGGCTGCTGTTCGCGGTGTCGGTCGCGCTCGGGATCGTCACCAGCTTCGGTCACCGCTTCCTGGTCACCCTCACGACGTTCTGGACGCTCGACTACCGCGCCGCCAGCCAGATGGCGACGGTGGTGGCCATGTTCTTCTCCGGCTTCGCCATCCCGATCGTGTTCTTCCCCGACTGGCTCGAGCGGTTCTCCCGGCTGCTGCCCTACGTCGGGTTCGCCCAGATCCCGATCGAGATCCTGCTCGGCAAGCTCCATGGCCTCGACTTGGTGGCCGCGTTGGCGAGCCAGGTTGCGTGGGCGGTCGTGCTGCTGGTGCTCGGGCGGTGGGTGCTGGCCCGGGCGACCCACCGGGTGGTGGTGCAGGGTGGTTGAGACGCTCGGGATCTACCGGCGGCTGGCCTTCGCCCGGGTGCGGGCCGACTGGCAGTACCGGGGGCCGTTCATCGGCTACACCATCACCCAGGGTTTGATCTCCGTCCTCGACTTCGTGCAGATCGCGGTGATCTTCGGTCGGGTGTCGTCGTTGCAGGGTTGGTCGGTGGCCGAGGTCGCCTTCCTGTACGGCACGTCGTCTGTGGCCTTCCACATCGGGGACGTCTTCGTCAGCGAGGTCGAGTTCGCGCCCAAGCGCATTCGGTTGGGGACGTTCGATTCGCTGCTCGTGCGGCCGATGGGAGCGATGGTGCAACTGTGCGCCGACGAGTTCGCCTTCCGGCGGGCGGGCAAGCTAGTGCAGGCGGTGGCCATCCTGGTGTGGGCCATGGCGGCGGTGTCGGTGGCGTGGACGCCGGCTCGGGTGGGGGTGTTCGTGATGATGCTGGTGGCCGGGACCGCCATCTTCGGTTCCATCTGGGTGATCACGTCGTCGCTGACGTTCTGGATGATCGAGGCCGGTGAGGTGATGAACAGCTTCACCTACGGCTCGGCCTTCGCCACCGAGTACCCCATGGTCGTGTTCGGGCGGTGGTTGCGGCGGCTGTTCACGTTCGTGGTGCCGGCCGCCTTCGTCAACTACTACCCCGCGCTGTTCGTGTTGGGGAAGTCGGACCGGTTGGGCGGTCCTTCGTGGCGGCGGTTCGCCTCGCCTTTCGTGGCCGTGGTGATGGTGCTGCTGGCATCGTTCGTGTGGCGGTTGGCGCTGCGCCACTACCGGAGCACGGGTTCGTGATCATCTCGTTGGAGGACGTCACCAAGGAGTTCGTGGTGTACCGGCGGGCCGAGGGCCGGTGGCTGCGGCGGGAGCGGGTGCGGGTGCGGGCCGTCGACGGCGTGTCGCTGTCGGTGTCGGAGGGCGAGCTCGTCGGCTACATCGGGCCCAACGGGGCCGGGAAGTCGACCACCATCAAAATGCTTACGGGGATCCTCGTGCCGTCTTCCGGGGTCATCCGGGTGGCGGGGGTCGACCCGCAGCGGCGCCGGGTCGAGCTCGCCCGCCGGATCGGCGTGGTGTTCGGCCAGCGCACCCAGTTGTGGTGGGACCTTCCGTTGCGTGACTCGTTCGATCTCCTGCGTTACGTGTACCGGGTTCCTTCGGCTCGCCACGCCTCGAACCTCGATGCCTTCGTGTCGCTGCTGGAGATGTCGTCGTTCATGGAGACGCCGGTGCGGCAGTTGTCGTTGGGGCAGCGGATGCGGGGCGACCTGTGCGCCGCCCTGTTGCACGACCCGTCGATCCTGTACCTGGACGAGCCGACGATCGGGCTCGACGTGGTGTCGAAGGCGCGGGTGCGTGAGTTCTTGTCTGCGGTCAACCGTGAGCGTGGCGTGACGGTGGTCCTGACGACGCACGACCTGTCGGACGTCGAGCGCCTGTGCTCCCGGCTCGTCGTCATCGACCACGGTCGGGTAATCCAGGACGGCTCGGTCGCCTCGATCAAGGACCGCTTCGGCGAGTTCCGCACCGTCGTCGTCGACCTGGAGGAGCCCGGCCCGCCCCTCGTCGTCCCCGGCGCCGAGGTCGTCAAGGTCGACGGCCCCCGCCAATGGGTCCGCTTCCACCGCTCCGCCACCACCGCCGCCGCCGTCGTCGCCTCCATAGCCGCCACCGCCAAAATCCGCGACCTCACCATCGAAGAACCCGACATAGAAGACGTCGTCACCGCCGTCTACCGTTTGGGCGCGCTCAGTTCGCCATCCGGAACTGCGCGCGCCCAATCGCCTCGCGAATGAGGCGGGCGACGTGGTCGGGGCGGCGGACGACGTCGTGCCAGGTGAAGCGGAGAACGGTCCAGCCGAGGGCGACGAGGGCGTTCTGGCGTTCGAGGTCGGTCTGGAACGCTCGGGCGGTGGCGTGGGCCCGGTAGCCGTCGACCTCGATGGCCAGCATAAGTTGGGGGTAGGCGAAGTCGATCCTGAACCGGCCGACGGGGTGCTGGAAGACCGGCGTGGGGAGGCCAGCCGTCCGGCACAACCGGGCGAAGCGGGGTTCGAGCATGCCGTCGGGCGGGGCCTCGAGGAGGGCGTGGCGGTCGAGCACCCGCCGCAGCGGTCCGCTGCCCCGTCGACCGGGGCGGGCGTGTGCGGCCAGCTCCCACTCGACGGCGGCGACGGTGAAGAGGCGGGCGACCCGGCCGCGGTCGAGCGCGTCCTCGACCGCCATCCACGGCAGGACCGCGCCCAGGTCGAGCAACACCCGCATCGGCGTGGTGACCGGGATGCCCCGGCGGTGCTGGATCACGATCGGGTCGCGTGTCTGATGGACCACCACGCCGCGCAAGTCCGGTGTCCGGCCGCGCGGCACCACGATTTCCACCGGCGCTTCGTCCCCGAGACCCCAGAGGAAGGCTGCCGTCCGGTGTGACGCCGCCGCACCAGGCCCGGCGGCGAGCACCGCCGCCAGCACCTGTTGCTCCCACGTGATCGGAGCGCCCGACACCCGGTACACCCGCGGCTGCACCTGCATGAGTCGGCCCGCCGCCACCCAACGATGGATCGTGGCTCGCGGCACGCCGCCCGCCTCCAGTTGCTCCGACGTCACCAGCCCGTGCTGCCGCGCTGCCCTCGCGAACGGGTCCATCCCGTCCCCCTTCTCTCTCTCTCCGCTTTGGGCGCGATGCGTTCCGCATGCGGAACTAAGCGCGCCCAAACGGTGCGGGTCGTGAAGGGGGAAGGGGGTGGGGCTAGGTCACCTTAGGTGGATGACGTCGGCGGCGTCGATGGTGACTTGGTCGTCGCCGGAGGCGACGACCAAGTGGCCATCGACCGTGACGTCGACTGCCACGCCGGTGAGCGAGGTGCCGTCGACGTAGTCGACGCGCACCTCGCGGCCGAGGGTGGTGCAGGCCGCCCGGGGGGCGGCCTGCACGTCGGCGGCGGGGCGGGCGTACCAGCCGGACAAAGACGAGAGGAAGGCGGCGAGGACGTCGTCGCGGGAGACGGAAGCGCCGAGCCGGGCGGCGCCAGCCGGCGCCCAGGCGACGTTCATGCCGATGCCGACGGCCACGGCCGAGCCCTCCCGCTCGGCCAGGACGCCGGCCAGCTTGGCGTCGCCCACGAGCAGGTCGTTCGGCCACTTCAACCCGGCCGAGACGCCGGCCACCGAGAACGCCGCGTCCCGCCCGGCCAGGGCCACGCAGGCCACGACCAAATGCGACACCTCGGCGGGCCGCAGCAACACCGTGCACAGGAGGTTCGCGCCGGCCGGCGGCGCCTCCCACGTGCGCCCGAGGCGGCCCCGGCCGGCGGTCTGGTGGTCGGCCACCGCGACCAGGCCTTCACGTGCCCCCGCACGGGCCTGGCCCATCACCCACGTGTTGGTCGAGTCGATGGTTTCGAAGCGGCGAACGTCCCAGTCCATGAGGACGCTTACGATACGCACCGCCATGTTCTCCAAGGTCCTGATCGCCAACCGGGGCGAGATCGCCGTGCGGGTCATCCGCACGTGCCGCGAGCTCGGCATCGCCACCGTCGCCGTCTACTCCGAACTCGACCGGGACGCCCTCCACGTGCGCCTGGCCGACGAGGCCTACGCCCTGGGCGGCCAGACGGCGGCCGAGAGCTACCTCAACACCGACAAGATCCTCGACGCCATCCGCCGCAGCGGGGCCGAGGCCGTCCACCCCGGCTACGGCTTCTTCAGCGAGAACACCGACTTCGCCAGGGCCATCACCGAGATGGGGGTCGCCTTCATCGGCCCGCCGCCCGAGGCCATCGAGGTCATGGGCGACAAGATCAGCGCCCGGGAGGCCGCGGCCAAGGGTGGGGTCCAGGGCGTGCCCGGCGACAACACCATCCTCACCAGCGGCGACCAGGTCGTCGCTTTCGGCGAGAGCCACGGCTGGCCGGTCGCCATCAAGGCGGCCTACGGCGGCGGCGGCCGGGGGATGCGGGTGGTGAAGTCGGCCGACGAGGCCGCGGCCGCGCTGGAGTCGGCCCAGTCGGAGGCGCTCAAGGGCTTCGGCCGCAGCGAGTGCTACGTCGAGCGTTACCTCACGTGGCCCCGGCACGTCGAGATGCAGGTGTTCGCCGACACCCACGGCAACGCCGTCTGGATCGGCGAGCGCGACTGCTCGTGCCAGCGCCGCCACCAGAAGCTGATCGAGGAATCGCCCGCGCCCGACTTCCCCGACGCCATCCGTCAGGCCATGGGCGAGGCCGCGGTCAAGGTGGCCAAGGCGTGCGGCTACGTCAACGCCGGCACCGTCGAATTCCTCTATCAGGACGGCGAGTTCTTCTTCCTCGAGATGAACACCCGGCTCCAGGTCGAGCACCCGGTGACCGAGATGGTCGTGGGCATGGACCTGGTCGAGCTCCAGCTCGAGATCGCCGCCGGGGGCGCCATCCCCTTCACCCAGGACGAGATCGCTTCCCGCCGGCGGGGGCATTCGATCGAGGCCCGCATCAACGCCGAGAACCCGGCCGGCGGTCGGTTCCTGCCGTCGCCTGGGCGCATCACCCGCTTCCGCCGGGCCGATGGTTTCGGCGTGCGCACCGACGCCGGCTACGACGAGGGCGACGAGGTGTCGCAGTACTACGACAACCTCGTGGCCAAGTTGGTGGTGTGGGGCGAAGACCGTGAGCACGCCCGCCGCCGCCTGATCCGGGCGTTGCAGGAGACCGAGATCGAGGGCATCGCCACGACGATCCCGGCCCACTTGGCCATCCTGTCGCACCCCGACTTCGCCGCCGCCACCCACTCGACCAAGTGGGTCGAGGACGTGCTCGACCTCTCGACGATCGAGTCGCCCACGCCGGCCGCGGCATCGGGCGAAGCCGGCGAGGCCAAGGTGCAGCGCGACGTCGACGTCGAGGTCGACGGCCGGCGCTACCAGGTGAAGGTGTGGGTGCCCGACGTCGGGCCCGCGGTCGTGGCCGCATCCGGCCAGGCCCCGGCCGGGCGTTCCCGTCCCCGGCCCGGTGCCGGCGGTGGTGGCGGTGGAGCCGCGGCCGTGGGCAGCGGGAACGTGATGGTCCCGATGCAGGGCACGATCGTGAAGGTGCTCGTGGCCGTGGGCGACAAGGTCGAGGTCGGCCAGGCGATCTGCGTCCTCGAGGCCATGAAGATGGAGAACAACGTCACCGCCGAGAAGGCGGGCACGGTCACCGAGGTCAAGGTCCAGCCGGGCCAGGCCGTCGGCGCCGGCGACGTGGTGGCCATCATCGGCGACTGAGTCAGTTCAGGCCGCGGGAGTCCTGCTTCAGAGCGGTGTCGACGCAGAGGGCCGAGGCCACGACCATCGAGCGCAACGGCTCGTCGAGTTGGCCGTGGATCTGGACGACGTAGTTGTCGGCGGTGGTGAACATGGTCTTGGCCAGGCCTTCCCACGTCTTGGTCATCCTCGCTACCTCCGCGCCGGTGGCGTCTTCGATGCGGAAGTTCCACGCCCGCCAGTTCTCGGCCTTGATGGCGCCGAGTTGGCGGCCGCCGGCCCCCTCGAGGGCGAAGTTGATCTTGCCGACGACGTTCTGCTGGACGATGCGGCCCACCTCGCCGCCGCCCGGCGTGGACACGACCACGGTCGACTTGAGGATCTTGGCCGGCCGGGTGAGCTCGAGGATGACGGCGCCGTCCATGCCGCACACCTGGAGGCGGGTGGTCAGGAATTGGTCGACCGACGTGAATGCTCTGAGGACCTTGCGGGCGGCCGACTGGCCGACTTGGCGCACGCCGCCGATCTGGTTGCCCCGCTGGTCGTAGACGGCGTATTCGTTGGTGAGCTCGAGGAGCTTGGCCTTCTGGTTCACGACCAGGACGGGCTCGGTGAGGATCGTGCCTTGGCCGGTCGTGTCGGGCGCGATGCCGGCTTGTTTCTGGACTTGGCGTTCGATGCGTTCCGGCCGGTCGGTGCCGATGGGCAGGGGCTCGGCCTGGGCCGCCACCTGCGGGCCCGGCGTGATCGGCAGCGGGTCGGCGCTGACCTGGCCTTGTTGGGACACGTGGGGCGTCCATTTGTCGCCGTCCCAGTAGCGCAGCTCGTAGCGCCCGGTCGGGTCGGGGAACCAGCCGGCGGGAGTGGTGTCCATGGCACCCGACCGTAGTGCCGTGACCGATTTTCGGGCGCGCAGAAGTCGCGACCTCCGCGGGCGCCCCCCTGGGTGGGGGTTTATCACGCGGGTGTGACAGCGGAGGTTGGGGGCTAGCGTCTTCGGGCGTGAGTCACGATGCCAAGGTTGCTGCGGAACAACTCGTCGACGGCATCGCCGACGGGCTTGTCGGGCTCAGCCATCGCATCCATGCCAACCCGGAGATCCGGTTCGAAGAAGTGAACTCCTCGGCCTGGTGTGCCGAAGCCCTGGCCGACGACGGGTTCGCCATCGACGCCGGGGTCGCCGACCTGCCGACGGCGTTCGTGGCGACGGCCGGCAGCGGGCCGCTGGTCATCTCGATCTGCGCCGAGTACGACGCCCTGCCCGGCATCGGCCACGCGTGCGGGCACAACGTGATCGCGGCCGCGGCGGTGGGGGCGGCCCGAGCGCTCGCTCCCCTGGCCGACGACCTCGGCATCACCGTCAAGGTCATGGGCACGCCGGCCGAAGAGGGCGGCGGCGGCAAGATCCTCATGCTCGAACGGGGCGCCTTCGACGGCGTCCATGCGGCGATGATGGTCCATCCGAGCCCGACCGAGATGGACCACATGCCGTGCCTGGCCGTGGCCCACGTCGACGTCCACTACACCGGCAAGGAGGCCCACGCCGCCGCCTTCCCCGAGCTGGGCCGCAACGCCGCCGACGCCATCACCGTGGCCCAGACCGCCATCGGCCTCCTGCGCCAGCACATCCCCGACGAGGCCCGCATACACGGCATCGTCACCCACGGCGGCGAGGCGCCCAACATCGTGCCGGCCCACACCGTCGGCAAGTGGTACATCCGTGAGCGCACCCTCGAACTCCTGGCCGAATTGCAGCCGAGGGTCGAGCGCTGCTTCGAGGCCGGCGCCCTCGCCACCGGCTGCGACTACCGCATCGAACCCCAGAGCCCGACCTACTCCGAGATGCGCGACGACGTCACCCTCCGCAACCTCTACCGGGCCAACGCCGAGGCCATCGGGCGCATGTTCCCCAACCTGGCCGGCGGCCCGCTCGAGAAGATGTCGGGCAGCACCGACATGGCCAACGTGTCGCTCGCCATCCCCACCATCCACCCCATGCTCGGCCTCGGTTGCTTCCCGATCTCGAACCACCAGCCCGAGTTCGCTTCCTTTTGTGCCACGCCCACCGCCGACAAGGCCATGCGGGACGGAGCGATCGCCATGGCCTGGACCGTCATCGACGCCGCGACAGATCCCGCAACGCGCGCCCGGCTCACAACGGCGAGCTGACTCTTCGCCGCAGGCGAAGGCCGCTGATCTTTTCGCGAAGCGAAAAGCCGGGTTACTCGGCGGCGTCGGCTAGCGCCTCGGCCAAGGCCGGGTGGACCAACAAGCTCTCGGCCAGGTCGGTCACCTTCAAGTTGGCCGTGACCGCCAACGCCAGCACCGAGATCAGCTCGGCGGCGTTGCGACCCACGATCGAGCCGCCCAACACCACGCCGGTGTTCGGGTCGGACAGGATCTTCACGAAGCCACGGGTGTCGCCCTCGATGTGGGCCTTGGCCGACGAGGCAAACGGCACCTTGGTCACCCGCAGCTTGCGCCCGATGGCGAAGGCCTCGGCCTCGGCCAGGCCGACGTCGGCGATCTCGGGCTCGGTGAAGATGGCCGACGCCGCCTTGTCGTAGTCGAGGTGGCGGTGCTCACGGGTGTGCAGCCCCATCACGTGCTCGGCCACCTTGCGCCCCTGCACCGCCGCCACCGACGACAACGGCAGCTTCCCCGACAGGTCGCCGGCGGCGTAGATGTGCTTCACGTTCGACTGGCAATGCTGGTTGATCGGGACGTAGCCCGCCTCGCTGACGGCGACGCCGGCCGACTCCAGCCCGAGGCGCTCGGAGTTCGGGATGGCGCCGATGGCGAGCAACGCGTGCGACCCCCGGGCGACCCGGCCGTCGTCGCAGCGCACCACCACCTCGGACGCGCCCTCCCGCTCGATGCCGACCGCCCGGGCGCCTTTGTACAAGCGCACGCCCCGGGCGATGAAGTCTTCCTCCAACACCGCCGCCACCTCGGCGTCCTTGCCCGGCAGCACCTGCTGGCGGCTCACGATCAACGTCACGTCGCACCCGTAGGACGAGAACATGTGGACGAACTCCACGCCGGTCACGCCGGACCCGACCACGACCAGGTGCGACGGCAGCTCGGGCGGCGGGTAGGCGTCGCGGGTCAGGAGGATGCGCTCGCCGTCGGGCGTGCAGAACTCGGGCACCCGGGGGCGCGAGCCGGTACACAGCAGGACGGCGTCGGCGTCGAAGGTCTCGCCCGCGGCCTCGACCGAGTGCGGCCCCGTCATCCGCCCCTCGGCCCGCACGATGCGCACGCCCTGGCTTTCGAGCAGCTCGCACACGGCGGCGTTGAGCCGCCCCTCGATCTCCTCGATCCGCACCTTCAACGCCTCGAAGTCGAGCTCGGCGTCGAGTTTGGCCAGCCCCATGGCCGGCGCCCGCCTGGCCTCGGCCATGGCCCCGCCGGTGGCGATCATCGCCTTCGACGGGATGCAGTCCCACAGGTGGGCGGCGCCGCCGACGATGTCCCGCTCGACCAGCGTGACCTCGGCCCCGAGCCTGGCGGCGTGGGTCGCAGCCGTGTGCCCGGCGGGCCCGCCACCGAGGATCACGAAGCGCACGGCCATCTCTCGGCGCACGCTACTTGCCGCCGCCGCTGTCTAGTGACCCTTGACAGCGGGCGCCCACCCGTGTCTACATACCTAGACGATGGCCCTCGACGAACGCATACTCGCCGAAGTCGAACAAGCCCGCCTGGCCCTGGAGTCGTTGGAAGACCAGGCCTACGACGCCAGGGCCGGGCTCCATCAGGCGATCCGCCGCCTCCACGCCGCCGGCGGCTCGATGCGGGAGATCGCCACCGCCCTGGGCATGAGCCACCAGCGGGTCCACCAGATCATCGGCGCCGACGGCATCGTCGAGGTCGAGTCGCTCCCCGTCCCGGTCACCTCCACGACCGAGTCCGACGCCTGCTCGTTCTGCGGTGCGCCCAGGCGGGAGCTCGACAAGCTGCTGGCCGCGCCCGGCCACGTCTTCGTCTGCTCCGGCTGCGTGGCCGTGGCGGCGATGGTCGTCGGAGGCGGCGAGGCCGCCAACATGCACACCGTGCCCGTCGAGGACGACGCCACCTGTTCGTTCTGCGGCAACCCGTCGTCGGTCGGCGGGGCGATGGCGGAGGCCGGCAAGGGCTCGCCCCGCATGTGCGCCCGATGCGTCTCGACGTGCCAGCGCCTCCTCGCCCCCGAGCGCGAGGGCAAGACGATGACCCGGCGCAGCAGCAAGGTCCGTTGCTCGTTCTGCAACGTCAGCCAGGTCGACACCAAGAAGCTCGTGGCCGGCCCTGGGGTCTACGTCTGCGAGCAGTGCATCGAGGTCGGCGAGGACGTCGTCCGCACCGGCGACCCGGTCAAGGGGCCCCGCCAAGTCGTGCTCCGCAGCGCGATCACCGAGGACCACGCCTGCGGGTTCTGCGCCAAGCCCCCGGCTCAGGTGAAGGGCATGGTCAAAGGCGGCCGAGGCCGCATCTGCAACGAGTGCCTCGACCTGTGCCAGGCGATCCTCGACGAAGGCTGAACGTCAGCGGGGCTGGTAGACGCCGAACTGGTTGCGCAACACGTCGCTGACCTCGCCGAGCGTGGCCGACAACCGCAACGCTTCCTTCATCGGGTAGAGGAGGTTCTGCGTGCCCTTGGCCGCGGCGGCCACGTCGGCCAGGGCGGCATCGACCGCGGACTGGTCGCGTGACGCCCGCACGGACTTGGTGCGCTCGGCCTGGCGGCGCTGCGACTCGGGGTCGATGGGGAAGACGTCGGCAGGCTCGGGCTTGTCGTCGACGTACCTGTTGACGCCGACCACGATCTTGTCGCCGCGGTCGACGGCCCTGGTGAAGTCGTAAGCCGCCTGGGTGATCTCGTCCTGCATGAACCCGGCCTCGATAGCCGCGACCGCGCCGCCCATGCCGTCGATCTTCTCGAGGTACTGCCACGCCGCCCGCTCGATCTCGTCGGTGAGCGACTCCACGAAATACGAGCCGGCCAGCGGGTCGACGGTCTCGGTGACGCCCGATTCGAAGGCGATGACCTGTTGTGTGCGCAGCGCCAGCTTGGCCGCCTTCGGCGTCGGCAGCCCGAGGGCTTCGTCGTAGCCGTTGGTGTGGAGCGACTGCGTGCCGCCGAGCACCGCGGCCAACGCCTGCACCGTCACCCGCATGAGGTTGTTCTCGGGTTGCTGGGCGGTGAGGGTCGAGCCGCCGGTCTGGGTGTGGAAGCGCAGCAGCTTCGACTTCTCCGACTTGGCGGCGAAGCGGTCGGTCATGATGCGGGCCCACATGCGGCGGGCGGCCCGGTACTTGGCGACTTCCTCGAAGAAGTTGTTGTGGGCGTTCCAGAAGAAGCTCAGCCGGGGGGCGAACTCGTCGACATCGAGGCCGGCCTCGATGGCGGCGCCGACGTAGGCGATGCCGTTGGCCAACGTGAACGCGATCTCCTGCACCGCAGTGCTGCCGGCCTCACGGATGTGGTAACCGGAGATGGAGATGGTGTTCCACTTGGGGAGGTGCTGCTGGCAGTAGCTGAAGATGTCGGTGATGATCCGCATCGACGGGCGGGGCGGGTAGATGTAGGTGCCCCTGGCGACGTACTCCTTGAGGATGTCGTTCTGG
The DNA here is from genome assembly GCA_034668185.1 of Actinomycetota bacterium. Taxonomy (GTDB): domain Bacteria; phylum Actinomycetota; class Acidimicrobiia; order Acidimicrobiales; family CADCTF01; genus DATLED01. The sequence continues at coordinate 177 of JAXDPV010000002.1, read as the reverse complement.
ATGGTGCCACCCAGCTTCTCGGACGGGACGCCGTTCTCCTCGGCGACCAGTTGGTAGAGGAGCAGCAGGATGCCGGCGGTGGCGTTGATCGTCATCGACGTCGTCACCTGGTCGAGGGGCAGGTCGGCCAGCAGGAGACGCATGTCGTCGATGTGGTCGATGGCCACGCCCACCTTG
>JAXDPV010000001.1:0-3840 GCA_034668185.1 Actinomycetota bacterium | reverse complement strand
GCCGCCGGGAGTCCGAGCAGCGACCACGCCGTCAGCATCAGTGCCGCGTTGCGAGGACTCGTCAGGAGCAGCCGAAGGCCCTTCCCGATGGCGCGTAGCACGCGCGTGATCGGGTTGGTCGGCTCGTTGGCGCGGGCGTCGCCCGCGAGCGTGATGGGCTCGGAAACCCCGTCGAGCGAGCCGGTGTCCGTGCTACTCCGGATCTCGGGCTGGTCGACGCTGGTGTCGAGACCGAACATCTCGGCCACGTCCGCGTCGGTGGTCGCCAGGTCGGTAAAGGTGGGCGACAACACGATGTTGTAGGTTGCCGCGCTCGAGACGCCTGCGAACTGGTAGATCTGCCGGGCCCGGCCGTACTCGGTGTTGTCGTTGTAGACGATCATCTCGAAGGCGGGCACGTCGGCAGTGAAGTCGCCGACAAGCGCCCGGTCGGATGCCTGCCTCGCGACCGACTTCTGCACCGCCGTGAGCGCGCCCTTCGGCGTGCCTTCGAGGAGGCGTTCATCGAGGCCCGAGGCGGCACGGAACTCGACGCGACCCAATCCCATGGCGGTGAGCTGGTCCGCCAGCTTGGCCGGATCGCAGGCGTCGCCGCAGATCGACTGGCCGGCCACGCTCACGTTGCGGATCGTCGGCTCGTAGGACGACATCGGCTTCCTCGACGGGCGGCCGTTCGAGGTCGACTTCGCCACCGCTCGGATCTCGCCGATTCCGATGACGCCGGCAATGTTGATGTCCTGAGCCACGGCGACGGACGTCGACACCAGGCCGGCGGCACCACGCTCCACGGTGACGTCGGTACGCACCTTGCCCACAGACACGGCTCCGTCGAGGCGTGACTCGGCCCATGCGAGCAGCTTGCCGCCCGGCTCGGGGCAGTCCGTGTGACTCGCGCCCAGCGGGCGGGCGCCATTCTTCTCGACCCCTTCGGCGCTCTTCGGTTCGCCGATGCTCGACGTGCACTCCGCTGGACCGCGGTTCCAGCCCGGTCCTGTGTCGGCGGCGCCGACCGGCAGCGCGCTGGGCGCCATGCTGAAGATCCCGTTGATGACTTCGGCACCGGTGCTGGGATTGGCCACGCGCACGTCGCAGCGCGAAAGGCGCTCGAGGTCGATCTCGGTGCGCTCGTCGACGCCGACGGCGATGGCTTCGGCCGAGGTCGACCCGGTGTCGTACTCCGCTTTGGCGACGCGTCCGGCGACCATCTCGCGGTCGGTGTAGCCGCACTTCGAGTTGACGGCGTCGTTGATCACAGTGCCCGTGGTGACGGTGCCCACACCCACGGCGGGTGGCACGGTCGCGATGCCTTTGGCGAGCAGCACGCGGGCGCCGTATCCGCTGCCACTGCCGAAGAATCGGCTCTCGGTCTTGCCCGCCTGTTCGGGCAGGTCGAGGGTGTTGCGGTCGGGATCGGGCAGGCCCGGGGGCGTCGGAGCGGCATCGACGGCATAGATCTTGTAGGCCCGCGCCCGATTGTCGGTGTTATAGCCCTCGAGCACGAAGACCCGCTTCGACTTCGCGTCGCTGAGGATCCGGGCGTTGCCGACGACCTTGGCCGGCACCGTCCGCGCCTGCGGCAGCGGGAAGAAGCGGCCCTCGGCCACGCCGAACCCGTAGCTCGGCGATTGGAAGAAGATGCGGCCGGTCTCGGTGTCGCGGCCGAAGCCGGCCGCAAGCTTCTGGCCCCCTGTCGCCGACCCGGCGGAGATCACGCCGACGAAGGAGTTGGTTGCGGCCTCGAAGGCCCAGATCTCTCCGCTCAGGGTGGCGATGAACATCCGCCCGCCCTCGATGTCGGCCATGATCGCTTCGAGGCTGACCGGTCCGGCCAACTCGGTTTCTGGTGCGGTGGGGTTGTCGAAGGCGAACGCGCTGTCGCGTGGCATACGAACGAGCACGGCCGTCTGGCTGCCGCGGTGGCAGGCGATGAAGATGTCGGTCTTGGTCGGGAGCACCTCCACCGACAACGTCTCGCCGACGGCGCCGTCGGCGGCCGGTGTGAGTCCCGTGCATGCCCTCACCTTCCGGCCGATAGCTGCGGGACTCCCGTCGAGCGGGATCCGCGCGATGTACGTGCCGCCATTGGTGACCGCGCCGGCCCCGAAGTACAGGATGATCGAGTCGGTCTGGGCGTCGTACGTCAACCCGCCGGCGAACATCCCGTTGACCCTGTTGCCGTCCGGACCCATCAGCGGCGCGGGAAAGTTCCGGTATTTGACCTCTTGCGTCCTGAGGTCGAGCTCGGCCAACCGGTACCTGCTTGTGTTCAGGCCGATGTCGAGGAAGAAAACCCGACGGTCGCCGTCGACGGCGTGCATGAAGTCGCCGTTGGGCGTAGTCGAGTTTGTCGACTTCGCGATCTGGTGCGGCAGTACCATCGTCGCCTTGACGTCGAGCGTGTCGAGGTCGCGAAAGACGATGCCGGTGCGCTCCCACGGTCGAAAGTTTGGCCCTGCGCTTCTCATCAAGGGGTGTATCTGGAGCATCAGCCGTGCCTTAGGCACGACGACGCCCATTCCGGTCATGTTGTAGGAAAGGCTGGTGAAGCTCCGGTCGGCGTTGTTGTCCGAGTACCAGCCATCGGGGATCACCTCCTGGCCCCAGGTGGCGATGGCTTCGGGCGAGATGCGGTCGAGCTTGCCCACCTCTCGTATCGGCGCCTGCGGTGTTTCGGCGGTGGCGCCCATGACCCCGACCGGTACGAGCCCGACGACCAGGAGCGCGACCACGGAAAGGACGCGGTAAAGACGGCCGTTGCGGCTGTCCCGGGTCACGTTCCGTTCGCGAAGGGGCATCTCGTCCTGAAGGCTCCTGGTTGAGGGTGGCACAGATGGCGCGGCGAATCCACGCAACCGCACTTTCAATACGAACGGGGGGTCCCGACGTGTCACAGAAAATCGGAGCGGGGGTGCTCTATCGAACGAAAGTACAGGTGCCTGACCGGGTCGGTCTGGCTGGGGCCGGGTCGTTGAAGTCGGGTCGACGCGGCACGTCAGGCCATGTGCACCATCGCTTCAGGTCGGTGCTCAGACGCGAGAGAGGGGCGGGCCGAAACGGCCCCCCCCTCCTCGGGTGTGTGGTGGTTACTGCTGTCCTGCGAGCTCTACTAGCAGGGCGGGGCCAGCTTCACGTTGAGGCTCACCAACGTCGGCAGGTTGCCGACGACCAAAGAAGCGCAGGGGAGGGCGGCATCGATGCCAACGGCGACACCGGTGACGATGAAACGGGTCGCCCCTGTGGTGCAGCTCTGGCCCGTGAACACGACGTCGGGCGTGGCGTTCACCACGCCGACCACCTGACCGGTGATGAGCAGGATGGAGCCGATACCGATGTACCCGAAGGAGTTGCCGGTGTTCGTGACACCGGTGCCACCGGAGAGGCCGCAATAGCCGGCGAGGTTGCCGCTGGCCGTCAGCGTGCCCGCGCCCGGCACGCAAGCGCCGTTATCCAGCGAGAAGTTGAACGCGCCGCTGTTCGCCGCGGCGAAACCGGGCGCGCTCCCCGGGGTGATGGGATAGGTGAGGGGCGGGGTGCTGGCGAAACCGACGCCGGCACAGACGCCCGTGGTCGCCGCCGAAGCAGGCGACGCGGTGGGGATGATCAACGCGAGCGCGCCAACGAGGGCGGCCGTGAGTAGAACAGCAAGACGACGCTTCATGGAAGTGCAGTTCCTTTCGGATAGGTGTTGGTCCGTGTGGAAAGGCCCCCAGCCGAGAACGACAACTGCGTCCCCGCCTCTGCCGACCTTCCGAGGGACCACTACGTCGACCACCCGATGCCGTGTCACGATTCCTGAGAAATATTCAGAGCACCTGTGGCGGAGAGGAATCATCCGTTTCG